>JAEMQZ010000054.1:0-6877 GCA_016463595.1 Synechococcales cyanobacterium SupBloom_Metag_052
CCCCTGGCCAGCTGAGTCAGGACGTTCAGCCGTTCAGCCCAGGCAGGCCATCGGATGGCGGCTGGGCACCCCCAGGACCTTGGCCACGCCCGGATGGCAGACCGCCCCATCGATCGTGTTCAGCCCCGAGGCCAGTTCCGGCCGGTTCGTGATCGCTTCGGCCAGACCCCGGCCGGCGATCGCGAGGATGGAGGGCAGGGTCACGCTCACCAGGGCTTCGGTGGGCCCGCCGTGGATGGTCACCACCGGCTCGGTGTGGGTCGTTTCGCGGCTGGTGGCAATGCAGCCGCCCTGGTCGATCGCCACATCAACAATCCCCGATCCCGGCCGCATCTGCTGCAACAGTTCCGCGCTCACCAGTTGGGCTCCAGCCGCCGCGAAGCCGGCGTCGCTGCTGCCGGCTCCCGCGCCCGCCTGACTCTGGATGCGCAGCTCGAGCCCATGGCTAACCAGTTCACGCACCCCGCCTGGGGTGAGGGCGACCCGCTGCTCATCCCGTTTGATCTCAGTCGGCACGCCGATGCTGGCGATCGGGGCGTTGGTTGTGGCGTTGAATGCCCCAGAGCTGGGGCTCGCCATGTCGCCATTCCCTTCCCCCCAGGGTGGCCCCGGCGGCGGAGCCTGGCCAGGACCCCGTTAGGGACCGGCCGCAATCGGCATGCGCCAGCCGCTGCCAAAGGCCCGTGGACCCACCTTCAACACCGGTGCCGCCTGGCGCCGCTTGAATTCGGCCCGCCGCAGCAGGCCATAAACCCGCTGGGCCAGGGCCGGATCCATTCCCTCCAATTCGGGGCCCAGGTCTTCCGGGCGGCGGTGCTGCTCGATGTAGGCCTGGAGCAGGCGATCGAGCTGGGCGTAATCGGGCAGGGAATCGCTATCGCGTTGGCCTGGATGTAATTCGGCGCTGGGTGGCTTCAAGCGGATCGCCGCTCCGATTAGGTCGCCCGCCTCGGGCAGGCCCAGGTCGCGGCGGCAGGCCCGGGCTCCGTCACTATCGAGCCAGGCGCAGAGCTGAAACACGGTGGTTTTATAGAGATCGCCGATCACGGCCAGGCCGCCGTTCATGTCGCCGTAGAGGGTGCAATAGCCCACGGCCAGCTCCGATTTGTTGCCGGTGGAGAGCAGCAGCTGGCCGCCCTGGTTGGCCAGGGCCATCAGCAGGGTGCCGCGGATGCGCGATTGCAGATTTTCCGCCGTTAGTCCGGCCGGCGGGGCCCCCAGGGCCGGGGTGAGGGCGTCGTCGAAGGCGCCCATCAGGGCCGTGATCGCCACGGTTTGCTGGCTAAACCCCAGCCGGGCCGCCAGGGCTTCGGCGTCGCTGCGGGAGCCGCTGGAGCTGTAGGGCGAGGGCATTAACAGGGCTTGCAGGGCCCCGGGACCCAGGGCGGCGCAGGCGATCACGGCCACCAGGGCCGAATCGATGCCACCGCTCAGGCCCAGTAGGGCCCGCTGGAAGCCGCACTTGCGGGCATAGTCGGCCACCCCCAGCACCAGGGCCCGAAACAGCTGCTCCTCCGGGCCCGGCAGGACCGCTGGCGGGGGAAGGGGCGCCTGGGCGCCAGCAGGGGAGAGGCCCCCATCCCAGTAGGCCAGGGCCGTCTGGGAGCAGGGCAGTTGCTGGCAGATGGCGCCGCTGGCGTCCACCACAAAACTGGCGCCATCGAACACCAGCTCGTCATTGCCGCCCACCTGGTTCACGTAAACCACCGGGCAGTCCAGGCGCCGGGCGGCGGCACCGGCGAGTTGTTGGCGCAGGGCTGCCTTGCCCTGGCTGAAGGGCGAGGCAGAGAGGTTAAGGAGTAGGTCTGGCTTGAGCGGTTGCAGGGCGGCGATCGGATCGGCTCCGGCGAGCCTGGGGCCGGCGATCCGTTCCTCCACCCAGAGGTCCTCGCAGAGGGTTAGGCCCAGCCTCCAGCGGCGGCCCTGGCGCTCGAGCTCAAGCAAACAGGGTCCGGAGCCGGAGCGGAAATAGCGTCGCTCATCAAACACGTCGTAGCTGGGCAACAGCTGTTTGCGGGCCACCACCTGCCAGCGGCCGGCGTCCACCAGGGCAGCGGCGTTGCTGAGGTCGGGTTGGTTGCCGTCGCTAATCGGCTCGGCAATACCGAGCAACAGGCCCAGGCCCGCCGGTAGGGCGCTTGCGAGCTGATCGAGCACATCCCCCTGGAGCTGGCGCAGGGAGGGCCGCAGCAGCAGGTCCCGGGCCGGATAGCCCCAGAGGGCCAGCTCGGGGGCCACCACCAGGTCGGCGCCACTCGCGGCTGCCCGCTGGCAATCGGCCAGGAGCAGGGCGCCATTGCCGCGCAGGTCGCCCACGAGCGGATTGAACTGGCAAAGGGCAAGGCGCATCAGGGCCGGGGCTAAGGAAGGGGCGAGGGCTGCAGGGGTGCCCCAAGCGGCTGTTCCGTCGGCGGCTGGGTCGACGATTCAAGCGACAGCGTGCCAGGGCTGGTGTCCCATGGCTCTGGGCTGGCGTCGTCCAGGTGGCCGGCGCCATAGAGCCTGTGCTTGACCAGTTCGGGCCAGAGGGCCGGTGGCACCAGTTCGGGACTGGGGTGGTGGCGGATCTGGGAACTGGCGCTAGCCGGAACCGCCAAGGGCAGCAGCTCAACCCGGGCGCCAAGCTGGCGCAGGCGGTCCAGATCTGCCTCCTGCAGGGCCCAGCCCTGGCGGGGGACTACCGCCAGTCGGCACTCCCCCAGGAGCTGCTGGGCCTGGTACCAGCGGGGGATCTGGGCGACCAGATCGCTGCCCACCACAAACACCGGTTCGAGCCCTGGCCAGAGCTCCTGGGCCCGGGCCAGGGTTTCGATCGCCCGGGGGCTGCTGAGCTGTTGCTCCAGGCGCAGGCGCGGATTGGCCAGGTGTTCAACCAGGGCCTGCAGCAGGGCGGCCCGCAGCTCTAGGGGGGCCCCGTGCTGCTTGAAGGGATTGGAGCTCGCCCAGGTCACCACCTGGGGGTAATGGTCGAGCAGTCCCGCCAGCAGGGCCCGGTGGCCGGTACTGGGGGGATCGGCACTGGTGCCGAACAGGGCGATGGTCTGGCCGGGGCTCATGGCAGCAGGGCCTGGAGTGCCGGGGCTGAGGAGTCCCTGGTCGCTGGCTCGTCGAGCCCCTGCCATTGCACCAGCCAGGCCTTCACCTGGGGATCCTGGCGGGCCAGTCGTCGCATGAGGGAGCCGGGCCGTTGTTGGCCCCGTTCGGCACTGCGCAGCAGTTCCGCCGCCGTCAACCGGCCGGTGAGTCGGGTTGTGTGTACGGCCAGGGCGGCCTGGGCCAGGGCCACTGGAGCGGCGGGGGCCAGGCTGAGGCCGGCCGTGAGCGGCGCCGCCAGCAGCAGCAGCTGGCGCGCGCCCCCGAGCAGCAGCTGGATGGCCAGCTGGGCGCCGCCAAGCAGGGCGTTTTGGGTTGAGAGGCGGCCCAGCAGCTGGCGGGCGCCGGCGCCGCCCATGGGCAGGCCGTAGAGCTGGCAGAGCTGCATGACCAGGGCCGTGTCCAGGGCAACGCCACCGGCTAGATCCAGCAGTAAGAGGGGGTTGATCGCTACTCCTGCGGCCTTAAGGGCTGCGAAGCGACCAATCAGCCCCTGGGCGGCATCCCGTCGCTGGGCCAGGCGCCAGCGGTGCAAGGCCTGGCTGAACCGATCTGCCGCCCGCAGGCCGTTGAGCCCCAGTAGCAACGGGCCGTGCTCGCAGAGCAGGCCCAGCAGTTGGTGGCGCAGGGGTTCGACCTGGGGCGCGCTCGGCTGGCTGCGCACCCGCCCATCGGCCCGCAGGCTGGCCAGGCGGGGCGCCGAGGCCACTGCCACCAGCTCCAGTTGGCGCGCCTTGGGGGGCAGGCGGTTGCGGATGCTGGCGACCAGGGCCTGGCGCTCGCCTTCGGGCCAGCAATCGATGCGGTTCAGCACCAGCAGGATCGGTTTACCCGCCTGCAGCAGCTGCTCGAGGGCTTCGAGCTCGGGGCTGCTGAGGTCACCATCGAGCACAAATAGGAGCAGATCGGCGCCCAGGGCCACCCGGGCGGCCAGGCGCTGGCGGGCTCGAGCGGCAATTTCATCAATGCCGGGGGTATCCACCAGCTCCACTCCGCCCAGGCCAGGCACGGCCACGGGCCAGGCCACCCGTTTCTGATGGCGGGTACAGCCATGGGCCACGTCGGTGGCGAAGTGGGGGGCTCCGAGCAGGGCATTGAGCAGGCTCGATTTGCCCACGCCCACCCGGCCGAACACGGCCACCCGCAGGCGTCGATCGGCTAGGGCCCCGAGCTGGCGATCGAGGCCTACGAGCTCAGGCGCCAGCACCGACTCTTCCCGGCCACTGAGCTGCAGCTCGGTCCGCCAGCGCCGCAGCAGTAGGTCACAGCGATCGACCACGGCGGGGGGCTCCTGAACTGGCCGTGGGGCCCTCCTCATCCCCGGTCCACCACGCTGTTGGTCGCCGGGGTGGGCTCGGCCGCCTGGAACTGGGGCCGGCGCCACCAACCCGCCAACACCGCCAACACCACATCGGAGCCGATCACACCGACAAAGCCTCCAAATTCATCCACCACCACCCGGGGGGTCTGGCTGCGGCGGCGGAAGGCGGTGAGCAGGCGGTCAGCGCGAATCATCTCCGGCACGAATTCGACCGGCTCACTGAACTGGGCGACGGGGGTGGGACCCAGGCCCTGCACCAGCGCGGCCAAGAGGCGATCGCGGCTGGCCACCCCCAGCACCTCATCCACCCCTTCCCCCAGCACCACCCACCAGCTGGAGCCCGTGGCCACCAAGATGGCCTCCAGGCTCGCCAGTTCTGCTTGGCCCGGCAGGGTTGGCGCCGAAACCCGCGGCACCATCAGGTCGCGGGCCGTGAGGTCGTTGAGCTGGAACACCTTGGCGATCATGGCCGCCTCGTCGGCCTCGATCTGGCCGGTCTGGGAGCCAAGCCTGGCCAAGAGGCGGATCTCCTCTTCGTCGGTGGTTAGTTCGTTTTCGGCGGTGATGGCGGGCATCAACTGCTCCAGCAGCAGCACCATCGGCAACATCAGCTTCAACAGCAAACTCACCGAGCTGGCACTGGCCAGGGCCACGGGCAGGGCAAAGCGGCTGCCGAGGGCCTTAGGCAGGATTTCGCCGAGCAGGATCACCAGCACGGTGAGGCCGATCGAAAACAGGGCTAGGGCGATCCCCTTGACGCCCTGGTTTTGGAACACCTGGGCGGCGTAGCCACCCAGCATGAGGCTGCCGAAAATATTGAAGGCGTTGTTGGCGATCACCAGCACCGCCAGGGCACGACCCATGCGGGTTTTCAGCCGTTGCAGCGTCAGGGCGCCGCGGGGGGGCTGGGGCCGCCCGACCAGTTCATGCACCCGTAGCGGGTTGACCGTGAGTAGGGCCGCCTCCACGCCGGAAGAGAGGGCTGATCCCACCAGGATCATCAGCACCAGAGCAGCCAGGCCAAGGAACTCGTTCATGCCGAGAGATCCTCGAGCCAGGGAGTGGCCCCGTTGGTGGGAGCTGGGTTTGGCGCAGGTCCCATGGGGAAGTCGGCTGCAATGGGATTCGGTTGTGCCATCGTCGCGCTGTCCCCGCCTGTTGGAGCGGCCCCCATGGTGATTGCCCCTGAGCTGTATGCCCAGCGCCGCGAGCGTTTCCTGGCGAAGCTAGGCGGTGCGGCGGCGGTGATTCCGGCGGCCAGTTTGGTGAGCCACCACGCCGATGTGGAGTATCCCTTCCGCCAGGCCAGCGACTTTTGGTATCTCACCGGCTTCGACGAACCCGAGGCGGTGGCCCTATTCCTGCCCCACCGACCGGAGACTCCCTTCGTGCTGTTCGTGGAGCCGAAGGAGCCCTCGGCCGAGGTCTGGGCGGGCCGGCGCTGGGGCTGTGAGGGGGCCGTGGCCCAGTTCGGTGCCAGCGTTGCCCACCCCCGCGAGGAGCTGGCCAAGCGTCTGCCGGAGTACCTGAAGGGGGCGGAAGGGATCGCCTTCCGGGTGGGCCGCCATTCGGCCGTGGAGCCTTTGGTGCTCAAGGCCTGGGCCGACCAACTGGATCGGGCCCCCCGCAGCGGCCAGGCGGCCCTGGGCCTGGTGGCGCCCTGCGGCCTGCTACACGAGCTGCGCCTGCGCAAGGCGCCCGAGGAGCTGGAGCGGCTGCGGGAGGCGGCGCGCATCTCTGCCCTGGCCCATGAGGTGGCGCGCGACGTGGTGCGGCCCGGGCTCAACGAGCGCCAGGTGCAGGGCGTGATTGACCAGGTGTTTCTTGAAAACGGCGCCCGCGGACCGGCCTACGGCTCGATCGTTGCCGGCGGCGATAACGCCTGCGTGCTGCACTACACCAGCAACACGGCTCCCCTGAGGGACGGGGACCTGCTGCTGATCGATGCGGGCTGCAGCCTCAGCGATTACTACAACGGCGACATCACCCGCACGTTTCCGATCAATGGCCGCTTCAGCGGCGAACAGCGGGCCCTCTACGAGCTGGTGTTGGCGGCCCAGGAGGCGGCCGTGGCCGCAGTGCGGCCCGGGGCCACGGCCGAGGCCATCCATAACATCGCCGTACGCACCCTGGTGGCGGGCCTGCTGGACCTGGGCCTGCTTTGCGGCTCGATCGATGCGGTGATCGAGCAGGGGGCGTACCGCCACCTCTACATGCACCGCACCGGCCATTGGCTGGGGCTCGATGTCCACGATGTGGGCGCCTACCGGCTGGGCGAACACCCGGTGGTGCTGGAGCCGGGCATGGTGCTGACCGTGGAGCCGGGCCTCTATGTGAGTGATCGGTTGCCCGTGCCCGAGGGCCAGCCCGCCATCGAGGAGCGCTGGAAGGGGATCGGCATCCGCATCGAGGATGACGTGGCTGTCACAGAACACGGCCACGAGGTGCTCAGTGCTGCGGCCC
>JAEMQZ010000054.1:6977-11816 GCA_016463595.1 Synechococcales cyanobacterium SupBloom_Metag_052
CCGGCGTCAGGCTGGCCGTGTGGCTGAGCAGTCGGTCGGCCCCGGCGGCCAGCAGGCCCTGCTCGTAGGTCTGGCGACCCTCCAGGTGCTCCGCACCATGCAGGTGGGGGGGTGCCACGGCCAGGCTGTGCCAGCGCTGCTGCGGCTGGGCCTGACGGGCCCGCTGCACCGTCATCACGTCGGCCACCGTGTCGCCCAAGTAGGCGATCGGCGGGGCCTCCTGACCTAGGGACCGGCCGGCCAGGGCCTCTGCCAGCAGCAGGAGCCCCGTGGGATCGGGTTTGTCGGGGGCATCGCCCATGGCGATCAGGGGTGGAGCGATCAGGCCGAGGCGCTGATTCAACACGTAGCGGGCCGAAGGCGGTTCGGCGCCGCTGACGAAGCCCCAGGCAATCCCCTGGTCGGTGAAGGCCTCAAAAAAGCCCGGGCTCACTAGCAGGGGTTCGCTGCCGATGAAACCCCGCCAGCTGGCTGGATCCCCTTCGGGGTCGCCGCCGAAATAAAAGGCGCTGAACACCGTCACCAGGGCATCGAAGGCGGGCAGGGGGCTGTGGCCGCCACGGCGCAACAACTCCAGGGAGGCCTCCCAGTCGTTGTTCCAGCGCCCTTCGCCCTTGAGGGCATCGATGCTGGCCGGTTCCGGGCGCCAACCTCCGTAATGGTGCACCGTTTCGCTAAGGGCGCGCCGGTAGCTGCCCGACACATCCCGCACCACCCCATCAATGTCGAACAGCAGAATGGCGCGCGGTGTCAGGTCAGAGCTCCTGGGGCTGGTAGGTTAGTTGTTTGTCCCTAAGCCTTGAGCGCTGAACCCATGAGCGGCACCCCCGGCGCCCTTGAAACCGAAGCCCCCGGTGCGGTTGCGGCGGTGTTAACGGCAGAAATCGAGATCTCCGCGGAGGAGCCCACCCAGGGCCGTCCGGTGCTGCGCGGCGCCAGCGCCGCCCTGGCCACCGCCACCATCGATGAGAACGGGGTACCTTCCGGCCGTACCCCCAAGGCCGATGAAGGCCGTTTCCTGCTGAAGATTCTCTGGCTGCCCGACAACGTCGCCCTCGCCGTCGACCAGATCGTTGGCGGTGGCCCCAGCCCCCTAACGGCCTACTTCTTCTGGCCCCGGGAAGATGCTTGGGAAACCCTGAAATCCGAGATCGAAGCCAAGAGCTGGATCACGGAAAACGAACGGGTTGAGATCCTCAACAAGGCCACCGAGGTGATCAACTACTGGCAGGAGGAAGGCAAGGGTAAGAGTCTCGAAGAGGCCAAGCTCAAGTTCCCCGATGTCACCTTCTGCGGAACCGCCTGAGTCTGGGGTGGCGCTGGCTAGCCCTTGCTGATCCGAAGGCTTTAGTCATTAAGAGCCACCACTGGTACTCACCTATGGCGCCCCTTAAAGGGCGCTTTTTTATGGCCCATAGGCTGATGATGGTGTTGGCTCTATCAATGTCCGCAACGAGCAATAGAAAAAGCTGGCAACCATTGGGGTTGCCAGCTTGAGGAAGATTTGGATGGCCTAATACTGGTGAGATCCGGCCCAGTCACGGCATGGGACGCCGGGCCTGGAGCGTACACGGCGAGGCTGAGAAAAGGGCCGGAGCCCCAATTAAAATGCTCCTGAACCGCCACTGGCCTGTTTGCGGGCCCGGGCCCTGGCCAGCTCCTGTTTGGCTTTCACCTGTTCGGTGCTGTTGGGCTGGCCCTGGAAGCTGGCGGCCGCCAGCTCGGCGGCGGCCAGGTCCTGGGCGGCCTGGGAGGCATCGATGCGGCTGCCCAGCTCGGCGCTGTTGACCAGCACGGTTACTTCATCGGCTTCTACTTCGGCAAACCCCCCTAGCAGGGCAATCGCCTTCCAGTCCTTACCCTCCCGCACCCGCAGGACCCCAGTGTCGAGGGCCGCCAGGATCGAAACGTGGCCGGGAAGAATTCCCATCTGGCCAGTGGTGCTGGGCAAAATCACTTCGTCGGCGGTGCCGTCGAAGACGCTCTGATCAGGGGAGAGAACGCGCAGTGTGAGAGGCATGGGCAGCAGGGATCAGGACGCAGAAGGTGGAGCTGGGCGTTGGGTTGCGCCGAAATCAGCCCTTTTTGGCATCAGCGGTGATCTTGGCAGCCTTGGCTCTCACTTCATCGACGTTGCCGACGAGGTAGAAGGCGGCTTCAGGCAGATCATCAAGCTCGCCAGCGAGGATCTGGTTAAAGCCCTTGATCGTGTCTTCGAGTTTCACATACTTACCAGGCATGCCGGTGAAGATTTCAGCCACGAAGAAGGGCTGGGAGAGGAACTTCTCGATCTTGCGGGCCCGATCCACTGTGCGGCGATCGTCTTCGGAAAGTTCGTCAAGGCCCAGGATGGCGATGATGTCCTGGAGCTCCTTGTAGCGCTGCAGGGTCGACTGCACTGACCGGGCGGTGCGGTAGTGCTCATCACCAACCACGGCCGGCTGCAACATGGTGCTGGTGGAATCGAGGGGATCCACGGCCGGATAGATGCCCTTAGAGGCCAGGCCGCGGCTCAGCACCGTGGTGGCATCGAGGTGGGCAAAGGTGGTTGCTGGAGCTGGGTCGGTCAGGTCGTCAGCAGGCACGTAGACGGCCTGGATCGAGGTGATTGAACCTTCCAGGGTGGAGGTGATGCGCTCCTGAAGGCTGCCCACGTCGGTGCCCAGGGTGGGCTGATAGCCCACGGCCGAAGGCATGCGGCCCAGCAGGGCGGACACTTCGGAGCCGGCTTGCACGAAGCGGAAGATGTTGTCGACAAACAGCAGCACGTCCTGCTTGTTCACATCGCGGAAATGCTCAGCCATGGTGAGGGCCGAGAGACCTACGCGCATGCGGGCGCCGGGGGGCTCGTTCATCTGGCCGTAGCAGAGGGCCACCTTCGACTTGCTCAGATCTTCGGAGTTGATCACTCCCGATTCTTTGAACTCTTCGTAGAGGTCATTGCCTTCGCGGGTGCGCTCGCCCACGCCGGCAAACACGGACACGCCGCCGTGCTCCTTGGCAATGTTGTTGATCAGCTCCTGGATAAGCACGGTCTTGCCGACGCCGGCACCACCGAACAGGCCAACCTTGCCGCCTTGGCGGTAGGGGGCCAGAAGGTCGATCACCTTGATGCCGGTTTCGAACACCAGCGGCTTGGTTTGCAGGTCGGTGAGTTTGGGGGCTTCGCGGTGGATCGGCGCGGTGAGGGTGGTCTGCACAGGACCGCGCTCATCAACGGGCTCGCCGAGCACGTTGAAGATCCGTCCCAAGGTGGCTTCACCCACGGGCACGGAAATCGGGGAGCCGGTATCGAGGGCTTCCATGCCCCGCACCAGACCGTCGGTGGAGCTCATGGCCACAGCGCGCACCCGGTGGTCGCCCAGGAGCTGTTGCACTTCAGCGGTGAGGGCCACCGTCTGGCCAGCAGAGTTCTTCCCCTCGATGCGAAGGGCGTTGAAGATCTTGGGCAGCTTGCCGGCAGGGAATTCCACGTCCAGAACGGGACCAATCACCTGACGGACGATTCCCTTGATGCCGGAGGCGGCGGGTGCAGCAGCAGCCATAAGTAAGGAGGAGCGCAGAGGTCGCAGCGGGAGTTTGGGAAGCCCGCCCGAAGCGGGGCAACCTTACCACTGTGCAGGCTTGCTTCCAGGGATCTCCAGCCCGGGCCGGGCTGGGCCAGAACTGGCTTGGCTGCCGGCTGGCTGGAGTGGGACTAGCCGGGTTCGGTCACCCGCACAGGCGGCCGGTTGTGGGCCCGGCAAGGGCGGACCTAAGTTGGCACTCAAGACGGGAGAGTGCTAACTCGACCGTTGATTGGCGTCATTGGCGCCATGCCGTTGCTATCGCAATCCCTCCATGGCTGCTGTTTCTCTCAGCGTCTCCACGGTCAAACCGCTCGGAGATCGCATTTTCATCAAGGTCTCTGAATCCGAGGAGAAAACCGCCGGCGGCATCCTGCTGCCTGACACCGCCAAGGAAAAGCCCCAAGTGGGCGAGGTGGTGCAGGTAGGCCCCGGTAAGCGCAACGACGACGGCACCCGCCAGACCCCGGAAGTGGGCATTGGCGACAAGGTGCTTTACAGCAAGTACGCCGGCACCGACATCAAGCTCGGCACCGATGAGTACGTGCTGCTCTCCGAGAAGGACATCTTGGCGGTCGTGAACTGAGGCCCAGGCGCCTCCTTCACCCAGCTTTCGTCCCCCCCCATCCTCCTTTCCCAGGCCCTCCATGGCTAAGCGAATCATTTATAACGAGCAAGCCCGTCGGGCCCTCGAACGCGGTATCGACATCCTGGCTGAAGCCGTTGCCGTCACCCTCGGTCCTAAGGGCCGCAACGTGGTGCTCGAGAAGAAGTTCGGTGCTCCCCAGATCATCAACGACGGCGTCACGATTGCTAAGGAGATCGAACTCGAAGATCACATCGAGAACACCGGTGTTGCCCTGATCCGTCAGGCCGCCTCCAAAACCAACGATGCGGCCGGTGACGGCACAACCACCGCCACGGTCCTGGCCCACGCCATGGTCAAGGCGGGCCTGCGCAACGTCGCAGCTGGCGCCAACGCCATCACCCTCAAGAAAGGCATCGACAAGGCTTCTGAGTTTCTTGTTGGCAAGATCAAGGAGCACGCCAAGCCGATCAGCGACAGCAATGCCATCGCCCAGGTGGGCACCATCTCCGCCGGTAACGACGAAGAAGTCGGCCGGATGATCGCCGATGCGATGGACAAGGTCGGCAAGGAAGGCGTGATTTCGCTCGAAGAGGGCAAATCGATGACCACCGAGCTGGAGGTCACCGAAGGCATGCGCTTCGACAAGGGCTACATCTCGCCCTACTTCGCCACCGACACCGAGCG
>JAEMQZ010000134.1 GCA_016463595.1 Synechococcales cyanobacterium SupBloom_Metag_052
TGCGCACCCTCCGCATCGTGGCCAGCGCCATGGGGCTGGATTGGGGCCACGCCCTCTCTCTTCTGAAGTCATGACCACCACCAGCGCCGCCCTCCGCTTTCACCAGCGCAACCGGGCCTACTACGACGACCTGGAGCGGCTGCACCAGCTGCTGGTGGCGCCGGGGCTGCGGGTGCTGGAGATCGGCTGCGGCCTCGGCGACCTGGTGGCGGGGCTCAAGCCCGGCCATGGGGTGGGCATTGAGCTGGATCCCCAACTGGCCGAGGCGGCCCGGGCCCGCCACCCCGAACTGCGGGTGATCAGCGCCGACGCCGAAACGATCACGCCCGAGTCGATCGGCGAAGCCGAGCCCTTCGATGTGATCCTGCTGCCCAACACCCTCAACACCCTCCATGACGTGCAGGGGGTGCTGGAGCGGCTGGAGGCTTTTTGCCATCCCCGCACCCGGCTGGTGGTGAGTTTCCACAACTGGCTCTGGCAGCCCCTGCTCAAGGCGGCCGAACGGCTGGGTCAGCGCCAGCCCCAGCCGCCGGAAAGCTGGCTGACGCCCCGGGATGTGGCCAACCTGCTGGATCTGGCCAGCTGGGAGGTGCTCAAGCAGGGCCACCGCTGCCTGCTGCCGCGCCAGATCCCTGTGCTCACGCCCCTGGCCAACCGCTGGCTGAGCCAGTTGCCCGGGCTCGAGCAGCTGGGTCTCACCCACTGGCTCGTGGCCCGGCCGGCGCGGCAACGGCGCCAGGATCCCAGCGTCAGCGTGGTGATCCCGGCCCGCAATGAGGCCGGCAACATCGCCCCGGCGATCGAGCGGCTGCCCCAGCTGGGGCGCTTCACCGAGGTGCTGTTCGTGGAAGGCCATTCCTCCGACAACACCTGGGCTGAAATCGAACGGGTCTGCGCCGAATACCAGGGGCCCCTGCGGCTGAAAAAGTTTCGCCAGAGCGGCAAGGGCAAGGCCGATGCTGTGTGGCTGGGCTTCGAGCAGGCCGAAGGCGAGGTGCTGATGATCCTCGATGCCGATCTCACCGTGCGCCCGGAGGATCTGCCCCGCTTCGCCCAGGCCATGGCCGAGGGCCGCGGTGAATTTGTGAATGGCTGCCGGCTGGTGTATCCGCGCAGCTGGGCCGCCATGCCGCCGCTCAACACCGCCGCCAACCGCTTTTTTGCCGCCGTGTTCTCCTGGCTGCTGCGCCAGCGCCTCAAGGACACCCTCTGCGGCACCAAGGTGATCTGGAAAGCCGACTACGAACGGCTCAAGGCGGGGCGCGCCTACTTCGGCGATTTCGATCCCTTCGGCGATTTCGACCTGCTGTTTGGCGCCAGCAAACTCAACCTCAAAATTGTTGAAGTGCCGGTGCGCTATCAGGAACGCAGCTACGGCAGCTCCAACATCGCCCACTTCCGCGAAGGTCTGATTCTGGCGGGCATGTGTCTCTACGCCGCCCGCAAATTGCGGTTCATTCCCTAGGCCGGCCATGTCCAAGCGTTGGCTGCTGGGGCTTTTAGCCGGGCTCCTGCTTTACCTGGGCCTGGGAGTTTGGTTTGGCTTTCAGAGCCTCACGGCAAGCCTGGGGCGCCTGGCCTGGTGGTGGTGGCTGCTGGCGCCGGCCACGGTGGCCCTGGGCCACGTCTTGCTCTTTGGTCGCTGGCAGGCCTACCTGGCCCAGCTGGGGCACCCCCTGGCCTGGCGGCCCAGTGCCGCCATCTATGGCGCCGGCCTGTCCCTGATCGCTGCCCCGGCCCGCAGCGGCGAAGCCCTGCGCGGCCTCTGGTTGCAGCGGCGCCACGGCACGCCCCTGGCCGTGGGCGTGGGCATCACCCTGGCGGAGCGGCTCACGGACCTGGCGTCGGCCCTGCTCGTGCTGAGCTGGGGCCTGGGCGGCCGCGTGTTGCCGGCCGTGGGGGTGGGGCTCCTAGGGGCTGGCGGCGGCGCCTGGCTGTTCACCCACCCGCTTGCCCTGGCCAAGCTGGAGCGGGGCCTGGAACGGCTGCCGGCCCATCGGCTGCTGAAGGGGCCGATCCGCCTGTTGCGCGAAGGGCTCTACGGCATGGCCAGGCTGCGCTCCTTGCTGCGGCCCGGGCCCCTACTGCTGGGCACAAGCTTGGCGTCCCTGGCCTGGTTGCTGGAGGCAACCCTGCTGCACGGCCTCTTTAACGCCATGGGCAGCCCGATTGGTCTGGAGGCGGCGGCGGTGGTGCGCACCGCCACGGCCCTGGGCGGTGTGTTGTCGGTGCTGCCGGCGGGCCTGGGCACCAGTGAACTCACCAGCATTGGCCTGGCCGTGGCCTTCGGCGCCAGCCGGCCCGTGGCCCTGGCCACCACCTTGATCCTGCGGCTGGTCACCGTGGTGCTGCCCAGCCTGGTGGGCAGCCTGATCTTGATGCGCCACCGGCCGGGGGCAGCAAGCCCAGAAGCTAGATCTCTTTAGGAAACCTGCGGGCGATTGCCTATCAAATTGGCGATCAATTCCCATAGGGCGCGCTGAGCGAAAACCGTTCCATAAACGATGCCCCCGATGGTCCAAGCACAAGGCTTGATCCATCGGGGGCTCTCGCCGGGTCCGCTCTGTCGCGGAACCGAATGATCAGGAATCAGGCGCCGAAATCAGCCGGCGTTCTCCACGATCAGCAGACCCTGGGTCATACAACTGGAAACCATGGACACCTCCTCCTCGGGGATTGGAATCAGCCGGCGATGCATTCGAAGGACGACACCGGCAAGCCGGGCCAATCCCCCACACCACTGCTGACAGAACCCATCCAATCTACCTGAAATCCAGCTTGATCGACCGGTTTAGGCCCAATGAAAAGGAACTAGCCCACAAAAAAGCGCCCCGTTGGGGGCGCTGAAGTTTTGAAACGGTGTTTAAAACCGAATCAAAGGGCGTTACCGCGGGGCAGAACTTCTTCAGGGAAGACGAAGTTTTCGTGAGGCTGGTCGGCCGGTGCCATCCAGGCAC
>JAEMQZ010000055.1:0-4531 GCA_016463595.1 Synechococcales cyanobacterium SupBloom_Metag_052
GATTGCCTGGCTGACGGCCTTTAGGCCTGGCCAACCCCCCTGGTACCTCCTGATCGGCTCCGGCACCCTGGGGGCCTTGATCAACCTCGCCGCAGCCACGCCCCCCAAACCCCAAGCCCAAGACCAAGCCCCGGTGATTGGCATGGCCGCCATCGTTAAGTCCCTTTTTGCGATTGCGATGGGGAGCCTGATGGCCACTGGCCAGATCAACCAGCGTTTCTAGCCAGCCAGGGCCGAATCTCGGCGTAGTCATGGCCAAATCACTAGTCGCTGGGTCCAGATCCATAGGTCCAGCAGCCTCAGTTCAGGGCGGCCTCCAGTTGGGCCAAGAGGTTATGGATCAGGCGCCGGCCGCTGGTCGCCACCGCCTCGCCCCAGCGGTCGGCCTCGCCGCGAATCCGCGCGGCCCCCTCGGCTCCCAGGGCCCCGCGCACGTAGTCGGCGTCGTCCGCCAGCCAGGCCCCAATCCCCGCCGCCTCCATCTCCACATGGAACTGCAGACCCCAGGCGTGCTGGCCGATGCGAAAGGCCTGTTCGCGGCAATGGAGGCTGGAGGCGAGCAACACGGCCCCGGGCGGCAAGACAATGCGGTCGCCATGCCAATGGAGCACCAGCTCACTGGCCGCCAGCCCGGCGAGCACCGGTTCGGTGGCCGCCGGGGCCGTGAAGGTCACCGCCCCCCAGCCCACCTCCCGCAGGGGCTGGGGCGGATCGCCCACTACTAGGGGCTCGGCGCCACCGCCAGCTGCAGCGGCTAACAGCTGGGCGCCCAAGCAAATGCCCAACACCGGAGCCTTTTGGTCGAGGCGCTGGCGCAGCAGATCGAGCTCGCCGGCAAGCCAGGGGTAGGCCGGGTTGCCCAAATCACCCACCCCCATCGGTCCGCCCATCACCAGCAGGATCTGGCCGGGCACCCGGGCGCTCGGCAAAGCCTCGCCGCTGGAGAGGTCCACCTGGCGGATCGTGTGGCCACGCTCAGCGGCACAGGCGGCGATCAGGCCAGGACCCTCCAGGGGCAGGTGCTGCAGCACCAGCAACTCAGCCATGGCAGGACGGGATCAGCGGGGTCGCCAGCCTGGACCAGGGGGCCTATTTCTTACGGCAGTAACCGCCACCCACATTCATCCAGCCCTCCAGGCAGGCCTTGCCTTGGGTCGGCACCACCGTGTAGGTCATCAACCCCAGGGTGGAGCACTTGCCGTTGAAGGTGTCCACGTAGCCCATGGGACACACAACCTGCAGCTTGGGCACGACCCGCTGGGCCTGGGCCGGAGGCACCAGGGCCCCGGCGGCCACGCTGCTAGCCAGCAGGAGGGCCCAACGGGACAAGGAACGGCGGCCCATGGTGTCGCGAAACGCTGGTGCGCTTCGAGTCTGGCCCGATGGGGGAATTCGGCAAGGGATGGCGATGGGCTTGATTTCGCCAGGCAAGATGGCTTCAGCTCAACTCCCAGGTGCCATGGCGCAGCGGCGCCCCGAATCCGCAGCGCCCGAGGCCGGGTTCCAGCAGCTCGCCGAGGAAATGGCGGGCCTGCGCCTGGAGCTGGCGGGCCTACGGACCACGCTCGCAGAGCTAGTTGTTGCCCTGGCGGCAGCTGGAACCCCAGCTACGGCCCAGGCCCTAGCTACCGCGGCCCCGATTCCGGGCGAGGTCCGGCCCCTGGGCTCCCCCAGCCCCAGTGCCCTGCTGGCCCGCCGCAACGCCGAACGGCTGGCGGGGGAGGTGCAGCGCCGCACCGCCCTGGCCAGCGATCCAGGCGACGACACCGAGCTCGATCTCCTGATCGATCGCCTGCATGAGCTAGCCCTGGCCAAGGGAGCCGAGCCCTAGCCGTCGCCCCCGCGCTGCTGGGGGCGGGGTGCGCCTGCTGGAATGGCGTCCAGTTGTGCCCGCGCCATGGCCACCCTGCTCTGCGCCGAAACGGTGGCTGGATTGGCGCAAAGCCTGGCCGGCTGGCAGCTGCGGGAGGGGCGGCTGCACCGGGAGCTGCGGTTTGCTGATTTTGTTGACGCCTTCGGCTTCATGGCCCAGGTTGCCCTGGTGGCCGAAACCCTTGGCCACCACCCCGATTGGAGCAACAGTTGGAACCGGGTCGTGATCGACCTCACAACCCACGATCTCGGCGGCCTTAGCGACCTGGACCTAGCCCTGGCCAGCCGGATTAACCAGCTGCTCGAGCCTGGGCCAGGGCGCAACCTGACCTCAATCAACCCATCGAACCCGGGCTGAACTGCTCAGGCAGAATCGGCGCCACGTCCCCCGACTGGTGGCGTGGCGTCCCAGAGGCGGCACCGTTTGAAATGGCTCCCTAGGGACACTCCCTCCCCTGCTGACAAGCCTCGTCCCATCTATTGCTCCGTCCTGTTCCCTTGGTTGACGCCCCCATGCCGCCGCTCAAAACAGCCCTGATCACCGGCATCACGGGGCAAGACGGCAGCTATTTAGCCGAGTTGCTCCTCGAAAAGGGCTATGCGGTGCATGGCATCAAGCGGCGGGCCAGCAGCTTCAACACGGCCCGGATTGACCACCTTTACCAAGATCCCCACGAACTCGATCCCCGGCTGGTGCTCCATTACGGCGATTTAACCGATAGCACCAACCTGATCCGCATCATCCAGCAGGTGCAGCCCGATGAGATTTATAACCTCGGCGCCCAGAGCCATGTGGCTGTGAGTTTTGAAGCGCCCGAATACACCGCCAATTCCGATGCCCTAGGCACCCTGCGCATCTTGGAAGCGGTGCGGATGCTGGGGCTAAGCGAGAAAACCCGCATTTATCAGGCCAGCACCAGTGAGCTCTACGGGCTCGTGCAGGAAATTCCCCAGAAGGAAACCACGCCCTTCTATCCGCGCAGTCCCTACGGAGTGGCCAAGCTCTATGCCTACTGGATCACGGTGAATTACCGCGAGGCCTATGGCATGTATGCCTGCAACGGCATTCTGTTCAACCATGAAAGCCCTAGGCGCGGTGAAACCTTCGTAACCCGCAAAATCACCCGGGGGCTAGCCCGTATTGATGCCGGACTGGATCAATGCCTGTATATGGGCAACCTCGATTCCCTGCGGGATTGGGGCCACGCCCGCGACTATGTGGAGATGCAGTGGCGCATGCTGCAACAGGAGAGTCCCCAGGACTTTGTGATCGCCACGGGCCGCCAGGAGAGCGTGCGCCGCTTCATTGAATTGGCAGCCCAGGAACTCGGCTGGGGCGGCAGCGAAGGGGCGATCCTCTGGAGCGGCGAGGGCCTGGAGGAAAGGGGCCACCGCGCCGACACGGGCGCCGTGGTGGTGCGCATCGATCCGCGCTACTTCCGGCCCGCCGAGGTGGAAACCCTGCTGGGCGATCCGACCCGGGCCCGGGAGGTGCTGGGCTGGACCCCCACCACCACCTTGGAAGAGCTGGTGGCAGAAATGGTGAGCTGCGATAAGGAGGAAGCCGCCAAGGAAGCCCTGCTGCGCCGCAAAGGTTTCAACGTGGTGGGCTCGATGGAAAATCCCCCCACCAACCCGGCGGCCGTGGCCGCCGCCGGTGAACGCCATGGGGGCCAGGCCTGATGGGGGCGAAGCGCACGGACCTGTTGATCCACCCCAGTGATCGCATCTTTGTGGCGGGCCACCGCGGCATGGCTGGCAGTGCCATCGTCCGGGCCCTGCGGGCGGGCGGCTACACCAACCTGCTGACGGCCGAGCGCACCAACCTTGATCTGCTCGATCCGGTGGCGGTGAACGCCTGGTTTGGGGCCCAGCGGCCCGATGTGGTGGTGCTGGCAGCCGCCAAGGTGGGCGGCATCCTGGCCAACAGCACCTACCCAGCCGATTTCCTGCTCGAAAACCTCAAAATCCAGAACCATGTGATTGAGGCCGCCTGGCGCCATGGGGCCAGGCGGTTGCTGTTTTTAGGCAGCAGCTGCATCTATCCCAAATTCGCTGAGCAACCGATCCGCGAAGAGGCCCTACTCACCGGTGCCCTGGAGCCCACCAACGAGTGGTATGCGATCGCCAAGATCGCCGGCATCGAACTCTGCCGCGCCCTGCGCCAGCAGGTGGGCTTCGATGCGATCAGCCTGATGCCCACCAATCTCTATGGCCCGGGCGATAACTACCACCCCACCAATAGCCATGTGCTGCCAGGCCTGATTCGCCGCTTCCACGCAGCCCAGGCAGCTGGCGAGCCGAGCGTGACCTGCTGGGGCACGGGCACGCCCCTGCGCGAATTTCTGCATGTGGACGACCTGGGCGACGCCTGCGTTTTCGCCCTCGAGCAGTGGCAGCCCGCTGCCGATCAACTCCAACACCTCAACGTGGGCACGGGGGTCGATCTCTCGATCAAGGCGCTAGCCGAGGCGGTGGCCGGGGCCACGGGCTTTGAGGGAGAAATTCACTGGGATACCAGCAAGCCCGATGGCACGCCGAAAAAACAGCTGGATGTGGGCCGCCTGGCGTCCCTGGGCTGGCGGGCCCGCATTCCCCTGGCCCAGGGGTTAGCCAGCACGGTGGCCCTATTCCGCCAGCAGCTGGCCACTGGCGAACT
>JAEMQZ010000055.1:4631-11669 GCA_016463595.1 Synechococcales cyanobacterium SupBloom_Metag_052
CCAGCCCGTCGATCCTTCCCCGTCAACCCTTCCCCGTCGCTCCTGTTCCGTGGCTTCCCCCAAGCGCAACCTGATCACCGGCGGCGCCGGCTTTGTTGGTTCCCACCTGGTGGACCGGCTGATGGCGGCTGGTGAAGAGGTGATCTGCCTCGATAACTACTTCACGGGCCGCAAGGCCAATGTGGCCCAGTGGATCGGCCACCCCAATTTCGAACTGATCCGCCACGACGTGACCGAGCCGATCCGCCTGGAGGTGGACCGCATCTGGCACCTGGCCTGCCCCGCCTCGCCGGTGCACTACCAGCACAATCCGATCAAGACCGCCAAAACCAGCTTCATCGGCACCTACAACATGCTGGGATTGGCCCGCCGGGTCGGGGCGAGGTTGCTGCTGGCCAGCACGTCCGAGGTCTACGGCGATCCCGAGGTCCATCCCCAGCCCGAGAGCTATCGCGGCAACGTCAACACCCATGGCATCCGCGCCTGCTACGACGAGGGCAAGCGGGTGGCCGAAACCCTCTGTTTTGACTACCAGCGCATGCATGGCGTGGAGATCCGCATCGTGCGCATCTTCAACACCTACGGGCCGCGCATGCTGCCCGATGACGGCCGGGTGGTTAGCAATTTCATCGTCCAGGCCCTGCGCGGCCAACCGCTAACGCTCTACGGAACCGGCTCCCAAACGCGCTCCTTCTGCTACGTGGACGACCTGGTTGAGGGACTGATCCGCCTCATGAATGGCTCCCATCCAGGACCGATCAATATTGGTAACCCCGGCGAATTCACGATCCGCCAACTCGCAGAAAAGGTGCGCGAACGCATTAATCCTGCCCTTGAGCTGATCTATCAACCCTTACCCGCCGATGATCCGCTGCAACGTCAACCGGTGATCGACCTGGCCCGCGAGCAGCTCGGCTGGCAGCCCACGGTCAGCCTGGACCAGGGCCTGGAGCCCACGATCGCCCATTTCCGCGCCGCCCTCGCATGAGCAGCTCCGCCCCCGAGCTCGCCGAGTTCCTGTCCGGGCAACCGGCGCCCATTCGCCAGATTTGCTGCATTGGGGCTGGCTATGTGGGCGGGCCCACCATGGCGGTGATCGCCGACCACTGCCCGGCCATCCAAGTGACGGTGGTCGATCTCAACGAGGCTCGCATTGCCGCCTGGAACGACCAGGATCTGTCCCGCCTGCCGGTCTATGAGCCAGGGCTCGATGCGGTGGTGGGCCGCTGCCGGGGCCGCAACCTCCACTTCACAACGGCGGTGGAAGCGGCGATTGCCAGCGCCGACATGGTGTTTCTCTCGGTGAACACCCCCACCAAAACCCGCGGCATCGGTGCCGGCCAGGCCAGTGACCTGCGCTGGATCGAAGCCTCGGCCCGCCAGGTGGCCGCCTGCGCCCAGGGCCACACGATCGTGGTTGAAAAAAGCACCTTGCCGGTGCGCACGGCCGAAACCGTGAAGGCGATCCTCACCGCGGCCCAAGGGGCCGGGGGCCAGACAACCTTTGCGGTGCTCTCCAACCCGGAATTCCTGGCCGAAGGCACGGCCATCAACGATCTGGAACATCCCGATCGGGTCTTGATTGGCGGCGAGGACCCCGAAGCGATCGATGCCCTGGCAGCGATCTACGGCCATTGGGTGCCCGCGGAGCGCATCCTGCGCACCAATCTGTGGAGCAGTGAACTCTCCAAACTCACCGCCAACGCCTTTCTGGCCCAGCGCATCAGTTCGATCAATGCGATCGGCGCCCTGTGTGAGGCCACCGGCGCCGATGTGCGCGAAGTCGCCAGAGCGATCGGCAGCGATAGCCGCATCGGCTCAAAGTTTCTCGCCGCCGGCCCGGGCTTTGGCGGCAGTTGCTTCCAAAAAGACATCTTGAACCTGGTCTATCTCTGCGGCCACTACGGCCTGCAGGAGGTGGCCAACTACTGGCAACAGGTGGTGGAGCTCAACAGCTGGCAGCAACACCGCATCGCCAACCTGGTGGTGCGCTCCCTGTTTGGCACGGTCACGGGCAAACGGTTGGCCGTGCTGGGCTTTGCCTTCAAGGGCGACACCAACGACACGCGCGAATCGCCAGCGATCCGCATCTGCCTCGACCTGATCGAGGAGGGGGCCCACCTGGCGATCTATGACCCCAAGGTGTGCAGCAGCCAAATCACTGCCGACCTGGGCCAGGCCGAGGCGGGCCAGGAGCAGATCCCAACCCAGCCAGGCCAGGGCGAGGGCCGCTGGCAGCTCGCCCGATCCGCCGACGAGGCCGCCAGGGGTGCCGATGCGGTACTGATCCTCACCGAATGGCGCGAGTTTCGCCAGCTCGACTGGGCGGCCCTGGCCCCATCGATGCGCCAACCGGCCTGGCTGTTTGATGGCCGGGCGATCGCCGATACTGCGGCAGCCCGGGCCGCCGGCCTGAATGTCTGGACCGTGGGAGAGGGCTGAGGCGATGCAGGTTCTAGTCACAGGCGGTGCGGGCTACATCGGCAGCCACGCGGTGCGAGCGCTGCAACGGGCCGGCCACCAACCTGTCATCCTCGACAACCTCGTCTATGGCCACAGGGACATCGCGGCCACCCTGGGGGTGCCATTGGTGGAGGGCCAGGTGGGCGACCGGGCCCTGCTCGATGCCCTGCTCTCAGGCCAGCATCCCCAACTGGCAGGCACGGCGGCAGCTGGGCAACCGATCGGAGCCGTGATGCACTTCGCGGCCTACGCCTATGTGGGCGAATCGGTGGCCGATCCCGCCAAGTACTACCGCAATAATTTGGCCGACACCTTGGTGTTATTGGAGGCCCTGATTGACGCCCGCCACCATCGCCAGCGCAGCAATCAAGCTGGCGGCACCGGCGCCAACCTGGCCAGCGGGCCCATGCCGATTGTGTTTTCCAGCACCTGCGCCACCTATGGGGTGCCCCAGCAAGTTCCGATCACAGAAGACCATCCCCAGGCGCCGATCAACCCCTACGGCCGCAGTAAGTCGATGGTGGAGCAACTGCTCCGCGATTTTGGCTCCGCCTACGGGCTGCCTAGTGTGATTTTTCGCTATTTCAATGCCGCCGGCGCCGATCCCGATGGCGATTTGGGTGAAGACCACAACCCGGAAACCCACCTGATCCCGCTAGTACTTGATGTGATGGCGGGCCGCAGCTCCTACCTGCAGATCTTCGGCGACGACTACCCCACCCCCGATGGCACCTGCATCCGCGATTACATCCACGTCAGCGACCTGGCCGAAGCCCACGTGCTCGGCCTCGGCCGCCTGCTCAACCAGCCCCCCCAAGCCGAACCGCTCGTCTACAACCTCGGTAACGGCACCGGCTATTCGGTGCAACAGGTGATTGAAGCCGCCAAGGCCGTGACCGGCCGGGGCCTGCTGGCCCATGTGGCCCCCCGGCGGCCCGGCGACCCGGCCCAACTGGTGGCCGGCGCCGAAAAGGCCCGCCGGGAACTGGGCTGGCTGCCCCGTTATCCCCAGCTGGAGGTGATCCTGCAGCACGCCTGGGCCTGGCACCAGGCCAGGCACGCTGACTGATCCCTGCCATCACAGCCGCCAACTCACTCCCCCCGCACACCCCGATAGCGACTAATCAGCACTCCCATCACCAGGGCCAAATAGGTGGTGCCCATCAAGGACACCGCCACGCTGAACATCTGGGCCTGGGACGTCAACGGAACGATGTCGCCAAAGCCCACGGTGGTGAGGCAAACAAAGGCGAAATAGTTGAGCCGCACGAAATTGATTGTCCACACCGAACTGAACACCTCCTCCGCCCCCGGCGTCAGGATGATGGCGGCACCGCCCGAGCCGTTGGCACTACTAAAACTGCCAGGCACCACCGTTTCCAGGGCACTAAATAACAGGCCAGCGGTCAGGCCCACCAGCAGGTAGCCGGCCAGGGCCCCCATCAACACCTTTTCACTCACCTCCGGCTCCTGGGCCAAGCCCCGGATCAGCCGCAGGCTGCTCCAGCCCACAAAGGCACCCCACAGCACCAACATCGGCACGCCTGTGCCACGCATGAAAACCGGGGTCAGGGTCCAGACCAAGGAGGAGAGGAACGCCGCAAGTCCCAGGAGCCGAAACAGGCGATGGGGCACCCGACCAAAGGGCAGCCGACCAAACGGTTCGCCCAGGCCGCGAATGATCACCAGCGGCATCAAGTTGTAACCCACCATGCCGAGCCAGTTCAGGCCTTCGGGCAGGGCAAAGGTGACCATCACCGCCAGACAAAGGGCCAGCAACTGCGTGTAGCAGCGATGGCGCCGCCTCACTCCAATTAACTCTGCCGGCACCGGCCCCCCGCCTGGTTGGCGCTGATTGTGACCGAGGGCGCCGCCAGCACCAGGCTCCCAACCAGCCTGATTGGGGCCGAAGCGAGGGCTACTCGCGAGAGGAGCTCATTCAACCGAACAACGGCAACTGGGCAGAAGCGTCCTGGACGATTGGTGGGCGCAGGGGCGGCTGGATCTCCCAGCCCGCCGGATCCCAGCCACCTAGGAGCGGTTCCAGGGCCCGCAGGCCAGGGCCATCGACGGCAGCCAACCAGGCCTGCTCCAGGCCATCGGGCAGGAGCACCGGCATGCGGTCATGCAGGGGACCGATCAGGCCATTGGCGGCGGTGGTGATCACACAGCAGCTCTCCACCTCACTGCCATCGGGGCCGATCCAGCGGTCCCAGAGGCCCGCCAACCAGAAGGGGGCGCCATCGCTGCGGCGGATCAGGCGACCCTTCTCATAAAAGCCATCAGCGGGCAACAGGCAGCGGCGGTGGCGCCAGGGGCCGCGGAAACTGGCCTTTTCCGGCACGGTTTCGCCGCGGGCGTTGAAAGGACGGTGGGCCAAGAGGGCATCCTTACTCCATTCCGGCAGCAGGCCCCAGAGCATCAGCGCCGCTTCCGGCCGGCCGTGCTCCTGGCGCAGGGCCAACACCGGTTCGCCAGGGGCGATCAGGTTACGCGGGGCGTAATAGCGCTCCAGACCCGGCGGCAGGCCCACCCCCAGCCGGCTGCCCAGGGATCTGATTGGGATGGTGAGGCTGAAGCGTCCACACATAATTCGAACAGTCTTGAGCGGGGGCAAACCTGAATCCAGCCCGCCCGATCGCCAGCAAGGCCCTAGGCGTTCGGTTCTCACCCTCAACGGTGGGCTCCGCCGGGGCACGGGCCATCTAGTTTGAGCCCACCGACCCGCCAATCGCCCGTTCGCCCCATGGCCATCCGTCAGGACGAGAACCCCCCGAACAGGCGTTTCGGGATCATCAACCTGGTTTTGATCGGTTTAGGCGTGTTGCTGCTGGTCAGCAGCTTCCTACCCAATCAGGCGATCCAGCAGGTGCCAAGGGTTCCCTACTCCCTGTTTATCAATCAAGTGGATGACGGCGCCGTCAAGCGGGCCTTCATCACCCAGGACCAGATTCGCTACGAGCTCAATAACGCCGAAGAGGGTGCCCCCTCGGTGCTGGCCACCACGCCGATCTTCGACATGGAGCTGCCCCAGCGGCTCGAGCAGCATGGTGTTGAATTCGCCGCTGCCCCACCGAAGCGCCCCAGCTTCATCACCACGGCCCTGAGCTGGGTGGTGCCGCCACTGATCTTCATCCTGGTGCTGCAGTTCTTCGCCCGCCGCTCCATGGGCGGCGCCCAGGGGGCCCTGAGCTTCACCAAGTCGAAGGCCCGCGTCTATGTGCCCGATGAGGAATCCAGGGTCACGTTTGCCGATGTGGCCGGCGTGGATGAGGCCAAGGACGAACTGACCGAGATCGTTGATTTCCTCAAAACCCCGGAGCGCTACACGGCCATCGGCGCCCGTATCCCCAAGGGCGTGCTGCTAGTCGGCCCTCCTGGCACGGGCAAAACCCTGCTCTCCAAGGCCGTGGCCGGAGAAGCAGGCGTGCCCTTCTTCATTATTTCAGGGTCGGAATTTGTTGAGCTGTTTGTGGGCGCTGGTGCGGCCCGGGTGCGCGATCTGTTTGAGCAGGCCAAACAAAAAGCCCCCTGCATCATTTTTATCGACGAATTGGATGCCATCGGCAAGAGCCGCTCTGGCTCCATGGGCGTGGTTGGTGGCAACGATGAACGGGAGCAGACCCTGAACCAGCTCCTCACCGAAATGGATGGCTTTGCCTCCAAAGACAAGCCGGTGATCGTGCTAGCCGCTACCAACCAACCCGAAGTCTTGGATGCAGCCTTGCTACGCCCAGGCCGCTTCGATCGCCAGGTTCTGGTCGACCGCCCCGACCTCTCCGGTCGTCGCACGATCCTCGAGATTTACGCCAAGAAGGTTAAGCGCTCAGAAGGTGTCGATCTCGATCTCATTGCCCAGGCCACCAGTGGCTTTGCCGGCGCGGATCTTGCCAACCTGGTGAATGAGGCGGCGCTGCTGGCGGCAAGGGCGAAACGCACCTCCGTGGAGCAGGGCGACCTCAACGAAGCGATTGAACGGGTGGTAGCGGGTCTGGAGAAAAAGAGCCGGGTAATGCAGCCCGATGAAAAGAAAGTGGTGGCTTACCACGAAGTCGGCCACGCCATCGTCGGTCACCTGATGCCCGGAGGCAGCAAGGTGGCCAAGATTTCGATCGTGCCCCGCGGCATGAGCGCCCTGGGCTACACCCTGCAATTGCCCACGGAGGAACGCTTCCTCAACTCCAAGCAAGACCTCGAAGGCCAGATCGCCACCCTGCTGGGCGGTCGCTCTGCCGAAGAACTGGTGTTTGGCTCCATCACCACCGGCGCCGCCAATGACCTGCAACGGGCTACCGACATCGCCGAACAGATGGTGGGCACCTACGGCATGAGCGAGACCCTCGGGCCCCTTGCCTACGACAAACAGGGTGGCAGCCGCTTCCTTGGCGGCCCCAGCAACCCCCGCCGGGTGGTGAGCGATGCCACGGCCCAAGCGATCGATAGGGAGGTGCGCAACCTGGTAGATCGGGCCCACGACCGGGCCCTGGCGATCCTGCGGGGCAACCGCGAGCTGCTCGAAAGCATTGCCGAAAAGATCCTCGAAAAGGAGGTGATCGAAGGCGATGACCTCAAGGG
>JAEMQZ010000056.1 GCA_016463595.1 Synechococcales cyanobacterium SupBloom_Metag_052
TATGTGGGCTACGAGGAGGGCGGCCAGCTCACCGAGGCGGTGCGGCGCCGGCCCTATGCGGTGTTGCTGCTCGATGAGGTGGAAAAGGCCCATCCCGATGTGTTCAACATCCTGTTGCAGGTGCTCGATGACGGCCGTCTGAGCGATTCCCAGGGGCGCACGGTTGATTTCCGCCACACGGTGGTGGTGATGACCAGCAACCTGGCTAGCCGGGCGATCTTGGACAGCGCCCGGGCCGGCAGTGGCGCCCGCGCCACCCCAGAGGAGCTGGCCGAGCGCGATGCAGCCCTGGGCGAGGCGGTGGACCGGGCCCTGGCCCAGCAGTTCCGCCCGGAGCTGCTCAACCGCATTGATGAGGTGATCCGATTCCGGCCCCTGCGGCCCGAGGACCTGGCCCGGATCGTGCAGCTGCAGCTCGCCGAACTGGCGGCCCTGCTCCTGGAGCAGCAGCTGGTGTTGCAAGTGGACGAGGCCGTGGTTGGCCGCCTGGCCCGCCAGGGCTACGAGCCCGAATACGGGGCGCGCCCCCTGCGGCGCCTGCTGCGTCGCAGCCTGGAGAATCCCCTGGCCACCGAGCTGCTGGAGGAGCGCTATCGGGGCTTCTGGGGGGTGCGGGTGAGTGGGGCCCCCGGCGACGAGCAGGGCCTGGAGCCCTTGCTATTCACACCCCTGGTCGAACCCCAGCCCCCGGCCGGGGAGGAACCCCTCGATGGGCCAGGAGGCGGGTTTGCGGGGGGGTGGGAACCAGATCCGGTAGGGTGATTGTTTGCCGGTGTGTCAACCCTCACCGGTGTGACCCCCTGCCGTGGATCAGCGCTCCCCCTCACCCCAGGCCCCGGACGACTCCCTGCCCCAGGCAGAGGGGGATGCCGCCGTGGCCACGGCCAGCGATGGCGACGGGCCCGAGGGGGCTGATGACGGCTTCGTTGCGTCGACCCTGGCCGAGCTGGGCAAGGTCGTGTGGCCCAGTCGCCAGCAGCTCTTCAGTGAATCGGTGGCGGTGATTTTGATGGTGACGGTTTCCGCCTTTGCTATTGCCGCCGTCAGTCGCTTTTACGGCTGGGCCGCCAGCCAGATCTTCCGCTGAATCCCCCTTTCCCGACTCCCGTGTCTGACGTCGATTTCGCCACCGCCGATCCGGCCTTCGCCGCCGCCCCCGGGCTGGTCGAGGACGAAGCGCTTAACCCGGCTACTGCTGTGGTGCTCGACCTGGGCGCCCCATCGGATAGCGCTGGTGAGGAGACCCGGCCCCTGGTGGCCCGCTGGTATGCGGTGCAGGTGGCCTCCAGCTGCGAGAAAAAAGTGAAGGCCACCCTGGAGCAGCGGGCGGTCACCCTGGGCGTTGACAGCCGGATCCTGGAGATCGAGATTCCCCAGACCCCGGCGGTGAAGATCAAGAAGGACGGCAGTCGTCAGTCCACCGAGGAAAAGGTATTTCCGGGCTATGTGCTCGTGCGGATGATCCTCGATGAGGACACGATGATGGCGGTGCGCAGCACCCCGAACGTGATCAACTTCGTGGGCCAGGAAGAACGGCGCGTCACCGGCAGGGCGCGGGGCAACATCAAACCACGCCCCCTTAGTCGCCAAGAGGTGGATCGCATCTTCCGCCGCGCCGCCGAGAAGAAGGCCGTGGTGAAGGTGGATCTCACCGAAGGTGATCAGATCCTGGTTACCGCTGGTCCGTTTAAGGACTTCCAAGGCGAAGTGATCGAAGTGTCGGGGGAACGCAGCAAGCTCAAGGCCCTGCTCTCGATCTTTGGCCGCGAAACCCCGGTGGAACTCGAGTTTTCCCAGATCAGCAAACAGAGCTGATCCGCAGCGGCCGCCTCCCTGCGGAGGGCGGCCCTTGGCGATTCACCCCCACCGGGTGCTTCGCCCCAGCGCCAGTCCTTCCGGGCTGGCGATCCGCAGCTCCCAGCCCTGGGAGGTCCGATCCGCACTCCCGCTGGGGAGTCCTGTCCCGTAACACTGCCGATGGCCAAGAAAGTCGTTGCCATTATCAAGCTGGCGCTCAATGCCGGCAAAGCCAACCCCGCACCACCGGTGGGCCCAGCCCTCGGTCAGCACGGGGTCAACATCATGGCCTTCTGCAAGGAGTACAACGCCCGTACTCAAGAGAAAGCTGGCTATGTGATCCCGGTTGAGATCTCCGTTTACGAAGATCGCAGCTTCACCTTCATCACCAAGACGCCGCCCGCGTCCGTGCTGATTTCCAAGGCCGCCGGGATTGAAAAAGGCGCCCCTACCTCCGCCAAGGGGTCGGTGGGAGCCATCAGCCAGGCCCAGCTCGAAGAGATCGCCAAAACCAAGCTGCCCGACCTCAACTGCACCACAGTTGATGCCGCCATGCGCATCATTGCCGGCACAGCCCGCAATATGGGCGTCGCAGTTAACGACTAAAGCGCCGGCACCGAACCAGGGGCTCCTTGGGCCGCTGTCTCGATCCCGCTCCAGTCATCCAGCCCAAACCTACGCAGTCCAAACCTCTCTAGCCAAAAGCTTTCCAGCCAAAAGCTTCCAAGCCAAAAGCTGATTGGTGAGTCGCTGCCAGACCAAGGCTGATCCGTTCCCCATTCACCCCATTCGGGGGAGACCTCTCCGGTCGCCCGCACCCCGTTCCCGCCATGCCAAAAATTTCCAAACGGTTTTCAGGCCTGCTCAAGACGGTCGAAGAGCGCATTTACACGCCCGTCGATGCGATTGCACTGGTCAAGCAGAACGCCACAGCCAAGTTTGATGAAACGATCGAGGTCCACGCGCGCCTCGGCATCGATCCCAAATACACCGACCAGCAGCTGCGCACCACCGTCGCCCTGCCCCACGGCACCGGCCAGGCCATCCGCATTGCCGTGATTGCCCGGGGCGAGAAGGTGGCTGCCGCCAAGGCCGCCGGCGCCGACCTGGCTGGTGATGACGAGTTGGTCGATGCGATTGCTGCCGGTCAGATGGACTTCGACCTGCTGATCGCCACCCCGGACATGATGCCCAAAGTGGCCAAGCTGGGCCGGGTGCTCGGTCCCCGCGGCCTGATGCCCAACCCCAAGGCCGGCACCGTGACCGCCGACCTGGCCGGCGCCATCAAGGAATTCAAGGCCGGCAAACTGGAATTCCGGGCAGACCGCACCGGCATCGTGCATGTGCGCTTCGGTAAGGCCAGCTTCAGCGACGACAACCTGCTCGACAACCTCAAGGCCCTGCAGGAAACGATCGACCGCAACAAGCCCAGTGGCGCCAAGGGCCGTTACTGGAAGAGCCTCTTCATTACCTCCACCATGGGCCCCTCGGTCCAGGTTGATGTAACGGTCCTCCAGGACATCAAGAAGGAAAGCTGAGGCCCGAGGAGGGGGGGTATCCCCCCCATGTTGTAAATTGACCTACTGGCGAAAGCCAGAGGGCACGCGCCCTACCCAAGACAGCAGGTGAACTGGGTGTCCCTGATTTCAGGGTTGCCAAGGTCATAAGCCCTGCCGAGGTGCTCGCAAGACTTTTGGACCCGATCGGGGCTTTGCCCCGGAACGGACGGAACGATAGGCGGCCTCGACAACGGGTTCCTTAGGGAACGCTTTGTTTTCTGGGGCCGCGTTCCCGGCTTGTTCCCCCGATCCGTTCCACTTCCTATGGGCCGCACGCTGGAGAACAAGCAACAGATCGTCGAAGAGCTCAAGGGGCTCCTCGGTGAGGCCGAACTGGCGGTGGTCCTTGATTTCAAGGGTCTCTCCATCAAGGAAATGTCTGATCTGCGGGTTCGCCTGCAGCCCAGCAAAGGCACATGCAAGGTGACTAAAAACACCTTGATGCGTCGGGCCATTGATGGCAACAGCGCCTGGTCGGAACTCGATTCCCTGCTCACCGGTACCAATGCGTTCGTCCTTGTTAAGGGCGATGTCGGCGGTGCGGTGAAGGCCATTCAGTCCTTCCAGAAGGACACGAAGAAGTCGGATGTGAAAGGAGGCCTTTTCGAAGGCAAACTCCTTTCGCTCAAAGACATTCAGGCCATCGGGGATCTGCCCTCCAAGGAGGTGCTCATGGCCCAGATCGCCGGTGCGATCAATGCCGTGGCCACCAAGGTTGCAGTGGGCATCAACGAAGTTCCATCCGGTCTTGCTCGGGCGCTCAAGCAGCACGCCGAAGGCGAAGGCAGCTGAGATTGCCCTCTGCGTTAACGCAGATTGTGATTCCACTGAGCTCCACCGATCCAACTGTTCACCCAACAGATCTGTTGCTGATTCCCAACCATGTCTACCAAAACTGACGAGATTCTCGAATCACTGAAAACCCTTTCGCTGCTTGAGGCTTCCGAGCTTGTTAAGCAGATCGAAGAGGCTTTCGGTGTGTCCGCTGCCGCATCCGCTGGCGTCATGATGGCTGCGGCTCCTGCCGCCGCCGCTGAAGCCGTTGAAGAGCAGACCGAATTCGACGCCATCCTTGATGGTTTCGATGCGGCTGCCAAGATCAAGGTCCTCAAGGCCGTGCGCGAAGTCACCGGCCTCGGCCTGGGCGAAGCCAAGGCCCTGGTGGAAGGCGCTCCTACCCCCATCAAGGAAGGCGTGTCCAAGGCCGATGCCGAGGCGATCAAGAAGGCCGTCGAAGAAGTCGGCGGCAAAGTCACCATCAAGTGAGCTTGGCGAGCTGGTGAACGGTCCTCCGGGTCCCTCGCCAGCCCCAATTCCACCTTTGTGGCCATCGGGGCCAGTCCTCCTGGGCTGGCCCTTTTTGCTGGACGTTGCCGGCCGGCCTGGGGGAGGGAACACGGACAAAAAAAAGCCCCGCCGAAGGCAGGGGCTTTGAGTTAGGAACGGTTTTCGGGAGTCTGTCCTCGTTTCGACCCCGAAAAGTCGTTCTGCACTCCTCACACCAGAGAACCTTAAGGGGTTGGCAAAGGCAGTTGGCCTGGCCCTAGGCCGCTGTGGCAACTGTCCGCCGGGGGCCTGGCTGCCTCACGGCTTGAATGGAATCACCTGCAGGGCGATCGGACCTTCGCCGCCGCTCCGCCCCCCCTGGGAGCCTGGTAAGGAGGCATGGGGCGGAGGCAGGCTGCTGGCGGCGCCAGCTGCTGGGTAACCCGGCGCCTGGGCATTGCTGGCAAGCAGGCGGGCCAGGGGGGTGGCGTTGGCGAAATACACGTGGCTCAAGGCCTGTTGGCCATAGAGGCGGCGCTGCAGTTCCCAGCCTGGTTCCAGTTGCAGGGCAACGAAACCATCGCGGTCGCGCCGGCTGATGCGACCCTTGCCCACGACCAGTTCGGTGGCCTCGTTCGGGTTCATGGCCAGCAGCTCCAGGCTGGTGCCCTGTTGTTTCAGCCGCAACCGGTAGCTGCCGCCCAGGTCGCTCTGGCCCACCCGCAGCGAATAGCCATTGCTATCGAGGTAACGGCTGCAGATGCCGGTGTAGTCGAAGCGGTTCAGGGCCGGGTCCACCAGTCCATCGGCGCGGCTTTCCCAGCAACGGGGCAAGGGCGCCAGCTGCTCCAACACCAGGAGGGTCCAGTCGCTGCGGCCCACAGGCTTGGCCAGCACGGCAAAGCGGCTGTTGTCGAGCGGCTGGCTGCTGAACAGACCGGCGGCGAGGACCTGGGGAAGCAGGCTGACACTGGCGCCCGCCGCTAGGGCCGTCAGGCCCAGCCATGGGAGGTAGGTTCGCTGCATGGGGAAGGCTCCTCACCGACGCACTAGACCCGCTTTGTACCAGACCCTGCCGGAGGGGCCCAGTGACCCCTGACCAGTCGACGCCCCGGGTGGTGGCCGCGGCCTGTGATGGGGCCTGCAGCGGTAATCCCGGCCCGGGGGGCTGGGGCAGCTTGCTGCGCTTTGAGGACGGCAGCGTCCAGGAATTCGGGGCGGCCGACCCGGCCACCACCAACAACCGCATGGAGCTCAAGGCAGCCCTTGTACTGCTGGAGTGTCTCAAGGATCTGCCCTGTCACCCCAGCCTGACGATCCGCACCGACAGCCGCTACGTGATCGATGGCTTCTCCAAGTGGATGGCGGGCTGGAAGCGCAAGGGCTGGCGCACCGCGTCCGGGTCACCGGTGCTGAACCGGGAGCTGTGGGAGGCCCTCGATCGGGCCCGTTTGCCGGGGGTGCCGTTCAGCTATGTGAAAGGCCATAGCGGTGATCCCGACAACGATCGCTGTGATGCGATTGCGGTGGCCTTTGCCAAGGGGGGGCGGCCCGCCCTGGCCCAGGCCAGCCCGGTTGGGGCCGAACCCGTCCCTGATGGGCCGGCACCAGTAGCCCTGGGCCAGCTGCTCAGCCGCCTGGAGTTGGCTGACCGCCTGGCGGCGGGGGGCTACTCCCTCAGCCTGGTGGAACTGGCCCAGCTGGTGCAAGTGCCGATGAGGCAGCTGGCCGAGAAGGCCACCGCCTGGACCTGGCGGGATTGGAGGGTGCTGCCCGATGCCGATGGTCGCTGGCGCCTGGAGCGTGACGCGGCAGGATCGGAACCAATGATCCCCGGGACCTGAGGCCATGGCCGTGCCAAACCCGGCGGGAGCAGCGGTTGCCACCAGCACCGCTGGCCTCTACAGCCAGTGGGTGGGCCCCCTGCTCAGCCGTGATGACGGCGCCGATGCCGAGCAGCTCAGCCAGCTGACCTTGGCGGCCCTGGGCCAGGCCTCCCTGCGGCGCCACTGGCCCCTGGTGTCTGGCAGTTTGGCCGGCCTGGGGGCCGAGCTGCAGCGGCGCGATCTGCGCCTGGAGCAGAGCCTGTTTGGCTGCCGCTTTGCCAATCCGGTCGGCCTGGCCGCCGGCTTTGACAAGAACGGCGTGGCCGCCGGCATCTGGCACCAGTTCGGTTTTGGCTTTGCCGAACTGGGCACGATCACCTGGCAGGCCCAGGCTGGCAATCCCAGGCCGCGCCTGTTCCGGCTGGCGGCAGAGCGGGCGGCCCTCAACCGCATGGGCTTCAACAACATCGGCGCCCAGGCGGTGCTGCGCTCGCTGGAACGGCAGGCCCTGGAGCCGCCAGGCCAGCGGCCGGCGGTGTTGGGCCTCAACCTGGGCAAATCCAAGGCGACCCCCCTGGATCTGGCCGCGGACGACTACGCCTCCTCCCTGGAGTTGCTGGCTCCCCTGGCCGATTACGCCGTTATTAACGTCAGTTCGCCGAACACGCCGGGGCTGCGGGAGCTGCAGGGGGAGGTCCCGTTGCGTCGGCTGGTGGAACGGCTGCGGCGGCTGCCGGCCTGTCCGCCCCTGCTGGTCAAGATCGCCCCCGACCTGGAGGACGAGGCCATTGATGGCATTGCCCGCCTTGCCTACGAGGAGGGCCTGGCCGGCGTGATTGCGGTGAATACCAGCTTGGATCGCTTTGGCCTCGAGGGGCGCCGCCTGGCCCAGACCGGCCGCAGCCTGGCGGAAGAAGCGGGCGGATTGAGTGGGGCGCCCCTGCGGCACCGGGCCCTGGAGGTGATGCGGCGGCTGCGGGCGACGGCGGGCCCTGCCCTGCCCCTGATTGGCGTGGGTGGCATCGATTCCCCCCAGGCGGCCTGGGAGCGGATCACGGCGGGGGCCTGCCTGATTCAGGTTTATACCGGTTGGATCTATGGCGGCCCGGCTCTGGTGCCGGCGATCCTGGAGGGGTTGCTGACCCAGCTAGATCGCCATGGGTTCCGCTCCATCGGCGAAGCGGTCGGCAGTGGCGTGACTTGGCGCTAAACAGCCGATAATCTGTAGAAACTTGGTGGTCGTCGCTCTTGGTGTTTGCGGGAGTCGTTGATCGTCTGATTCCTCTCCAAACCTGGTTGTTTCCATCACAGGTATTGCTTGAGCTGGACGATCAATTTGTGACCCTGCTGGCCTTGCACCATCGGGGCCCAATCCCCACCGTTAAGTGGCTCGAGCGGGTTCCCTTGCCGGCTGGCACCTGTGAGCAGGGCATCCCGGTGCGGACCGAGGCCCTGGCCGATTTCATCGGCGACTTGCTGGTGGAACGGGGTTTCACCGCAGCCCGGGTGGCGGCGGTGCTGCCCGCGCTGGCGACCGAATGGCACCTGGTGCAGTGGCCTGGGCCTGACTGGCCCGAGGATCCCCGTCGCCTGTTGATCGAGCGGGGCCGGGAGGCCGGTTTCCGCCTGCCGATCCAGTCGGCCGATCTGCGCGTGATGCGCCTGGAGCCGGCCGCCGGCGCGACCGCGCCCAGCTCCCTGGTGATTGCGGTGCGCAAGGCGTTATTGCAGGGCTGGATTGACACCTTTGCCACCGCTGGCCTGGGCCTCGATGGCCTGGAGACGGGCCAGGTTTGCGTGCTGCGGGCCCTGGAGCCCTTCCTGGGCGAGACCCCAGACGGCCAGGTGGTGGCCGTGCTCGAACTCTTGAAGGACAGGGGCCATCTTTTGTTAGTGCAACGGGGAATTCCGGTCTATGAGCGGCGCCTATCTGGCTCCCTGGCTGGAATCGAGGCGCTTGCCGACGAGCTGCGGCGATCGGTTGACTACTGGCGCCAACAGGAGCGGGGCGTGACCTCGGTTCAGCTCGTGCTGCATGGCTCCCAGGCCGCCTTGGCCGAGGCGGTGGTGGAGCCCCTGAGGCAACTCCTACCGGCTTGGGAGCTGGTGGTGGCCGATCCCTTCGCCCTGGGCTGGCTGGCGGGTCCAGCCGAACCGCAGATCGCCGAGGAGGGGGCCATCCCGGCTGGGGTGGAGTTGCTGCGGCTCCTGGGGCTGGCCCTGGTGGAGGCCTACCGATGAGCAGCCTGTTCCAGGGGCCCGTTGATTTGTTGCGGCAGCGCCGCCTTGCGGTCGGCTTGCCCGGCGACCGGTCCAGAACCAAGCCGGCCTGGCAGTTGATGCTGGTGGGAGGGCTTTTCGGAGGTGCCCTGCTCTTACCTGCCCTGGGACTGCAACTCGCTTTGGGGTATTGGGATTCCCAGGTGGCCGCCAAAATGGCGCAACTGACTGCGTTACCCACCCGGGTCCAGGCCCTAGATGGGCAACTCAAGGGCGCCCTGGCAGGGGCCAAGACCCTGGAGGCCAGTAACCAGGGTTTGGCGAATGGGCTGGTGAGCGTGTCATCCGGTTCCGCCTTGGTCGCCAACCTGTTCCAGCTGGCCCCCAGTGGCGTGGAGCTGAAGGAAGCCTCAGTTGTTGGACCGGTTTTTTCCCTGAAGGGTGGTGGCAATGATCCGGGCGCCTTCCAGCGCATCAATGCCCTGCAGCTGCAGCTGGCCTATTCGCCCATGTTCCAGCCGGAGTCCGTCAAGGTTGTCAAGGTCAGCCGCGAGGTGGGCAAGGCAGGCGTGGCCGCCGGCCAGGTCAGTTTTGAACTGGCCAGCAGTTTCAAGACCCTGGACCCCGGGGCCAAACTCAAGCAACTGCAACGGCTGGGGGCCAACGGCATGGCCAGGCGCCTGGAGATCCTCCAGGCTGCAGGGGTGCTGCAATGACCAACCTCCAGGCCCAGCAGACCAAGACCTGGCGTGAGCTTGTGTTGACGAGGGAACGGGTGCTCTGGGCGGTGCCTGCCTTGGTGGGCGGTTTGGCGGCCCTGGGCACGGGTCTGTTTCTGGTGTTGCCCAGTTGGAACAAGCTTCAGGAAGATCAGGCCCAACTGACCCGGCTCACGGCCCTGGCCCAGAGCGTTCCCCAGTTTCGACGCAAGATCGAGCGGGCCGAGCGGCGGCAGAGCGAGGCCCAGCTGCTGCAATCCAAGCTGATGTCGTTGATTGCCGGCAGTGGCGATATCTCCACCTTTATGGCCCAGATCGGGGTAGAGGCCAGCCGCAGCGGCGTGCAACTGGATAGCTATGAACCGAACCAAACGGGCGTTCCTGGCCAGCAGGGGGCCAGCCCAGTTCAGCCTGCGGCAGCGCCAGCGGCTCAAAAAGCGCCCGAGGTGCCCGACCCCCTGCTGGCTCCAGGGCTGCAAAAAACCTCCCTGCTGATCACGGCCCATGGCCCAGCTCCCAACCTGTTGACCTTCCTGCGCCGGCTGGAAGCGCTGAGTTTGTTGGTGGTTCAGAGCGATCTCAGCCTCAAACAGGCGGCAGGGGCTGCCCCGGCCGGCTCCAGCGCTGTGGCCCAGGGCACGACAACCCTGAAGCTCAATTTGACCCTGTATTCCAAACAGGCTGCCGCATCCGCCCCCCAGCCCCCAACACCAGCCAGGTCATGAACATGCCCTTTAGCCCTAGCCGCCGCGGCGGCGTCCCCATACGCTGCGCCCAGGATGATGGTGCAGCTCGCGTGATTCAACGTCGTCCCAGGCGCTGGCTGAACTGGGCCTGGACGGCTGGCCTGTCCTCCCCCCAGGCGCGGGGATCCTTGGCGGCTGTCCTGGTCACTGCGGTCAGCCTGCCCATCGCGGCCGTGCCTTTGCGGGCGGCCGTTCCCAGTTCCCAGCAGGCAGCTGCCACCACCCCGGTGGCCGCGAGCCAACCCGGACCTAAGGCCCAGCTGGTTCCCCAGGGCGTTGCTTCCCTGCATCTCAGCTTGCGGCGCCAGGCCGGTGGGGTGGAGGTGGTGATCGAGGGCACCGGAGCAACGCCGGTGTTGCAGCAGGGCCGCAATGGCAATAGCTGGGCCGGCCAGCTGACCACCACCAGCCCAGCGGTGTTGCGCTACGGGGCCCAAAACCTCTCCCTGCCAGAGGCGGGGATCCAGTCGATCAGCCTGCAGGGCAGCGGCTCGACCTATCAGATCCAGGTGGTTCCCCTGCCGGGGCTACCCCTGGCCCGGCCCGTGATCGGCGCCGATGGCCGCAACCTGGTGATCAGCTTCAGCACCGTGCCCCAGCCCAGCAGCCAGAGCGCCCGGGCCGATCTGCGCACTCCTGGCACGGTGCCCCAGGCCACCTATGCCCCGGCCCTGCAGCCCCGGGCGGTGGCGCCGCCCTTGGGTGACATGGCCGTGGGCAGCATGGTGTTGCGCAATCGCGGCTTTCTTCGGGTTAAGGGTCCAGCCGTGTCGATGACGATGCGCAATGCTCCGGCCCGGGATGTGCTGATGGCCTTAGCCGAGACGGGCGGCTACGGCTTTGTGTTTGTTGCTGGTACCGACAAGGACGGCAAACCCCTCGATGCCGCCTCGACCCAGGGTGCACCCGTGTCGATCGCCTTTCGCGGCGAAAATTACAGCCGAGCGATTAATTCTGTGCTGTTGAGCGCAGGACTCCAGGCCAGGCTGGAGGGTAAGTTGATTGTTGCCGGACCAAATGTGCTGGGCCTGAGCTTCGGCAGCCAGCTCTCGAAGGTCTATCGGCTCAACCAGGCTTCAGCCAATTCTGCCGCCGATTACCTCGCCAGCCTGGGGGCCTCGATCACAAAAGTGTCCGTGATCACCAATGCCACCCAAACGGGCACGGCCCAGGGTAACCAGGTGGCTGGCGGTACCACCACCACCCAAACGGAAACCCAGCGGAT
>JAEMQZ010000007.1:0-21201 GCA_016463595.1 Synechococcales cyanobacterium SupBloom_Metag_052
TCCCCAGTCCGATCCCCAGGCCACCCCGCAGGCAAGCCGCCGCCCAGGCCTCTGGCCCCTGGGAAACCGCCAGCAGGCCGAGCCAGCCCATGGCTCCGTAGGCCCTAGCCCCGCAGACCCGGCGGCCGTCGATCGCAGCTGGCAGGCGGGGCCGGATGCCGATTGGTGAGGCCTCCCCTCCCTACAGTTCTTTCAGTGTTAAGCCTGAGGCCTGAGCCGGTGACTGACTCCGCCATCCCCGCGCCCCAGATCGACAGCAGCGCCGCGGCGCCGGTGGCCCCTGCCGCTTCGGCCGAGGCAGCTCCTGCTCCGGCCGCAGCCAAGCCCAAACCGCCCGCCCCGGAGGAGCAGCCCTTCGGCCAATTTGTGCCGAATCTGCTGCTGCCGGCCCTGGCCAAGGAGATCCAGGCCTACGGCGGCGCAGCGGTGGAGCTGGGCTTCGAGCAGGGTCCGATGCCCGTGGTGGGCAGCCCCTGTTCCCTGGTGAAGGGAACCTTTGCGGGCGGTCGTCGCTTCTGGCTCTGTTTCACCGCCGAGGACATCGGCTCGGCCAAAACGATTGCCCTGGCCGAAGCGGGCGCCGAGGCCAGCCTGCTGGAATCGTTCCTGATCGATGAAAAGAAAATGACCCTGGCCCTGCTGGTGTCCCGGGTGGTGTCCCGGCTCAACGGCCAGAAGTGGCTGGGGGCCAATTGAGGCCACACTCCACCAGCTCAGGCGGCTGACCAGCCCTTAGCAACCAGGCTTAACAGCGCCACCAGGGACGACCTCACGGCCCCTACCATGGGTCCAGATCCTGCTGCTGCGCTGCCCGATGGTGCCCCCCACCGCCACCGCCCTGTCCACCACGGGTCCGAGCCTGGGCACCCCCGAGGCCCCCGCCACCAAGGCGCCGGCCAAGGACACGATCCTGACCCCCCGCTTTTACACCACGGACTTCGACGCCATGGCGGCGATGGACCTCCAGCCCAATGTGGTGGAGCTCGAAGCGATCTGTGAAGAATTCCGCAAGGACTACAACCGCCACCACTTCGTGCGCCAGGGCGAATTCGAAGGCGCCGCAGACAAACTGGATCCGGATACCCGCCGGGTCTTTGTTGAATTCCTCGAGCAGAGCTGCACCTCGGAATTCTCAGGCTTCCTGCTCTACAAGGAACTGAGCCGCCGCATCAAGGCGAAAAATCCCCTGCTGGCGGAATGCTTCGCCCACATGGCCCGCGATGAGGCCCGCCACGCCGGCTTCCTCAATAAAGCCATGGGCGATTTTGGCCTGCAACTGGACCTGGGCTTCCTCACCGCCAGCAAGGCCTACACCTTCTTCCAACCCAAGTTCATCTTCTACGCCACCTATCTCTCCGAGAAAATTGGCTACTGGCGCTACATCGCCATCTTCCGCCACCTAGAGAAGCACCCAGAGAGCAAGATCTTCCCGATCTTCAACTTCTTTGAAAACTGGTGTCAAGATGAAAATCGCCACGGCGATTTCTTTGATGCCCTGATGAAGGCCCAACCCGATACGGTGCGGGGCCTGCAGGCTCGTCTCTGGTGCCGCTTCTTCCTGTTGGCCGTGTTTGCCACCATGTATGTGCGCGATGTGGCCCGCAAGGAGTTCTACGAGGCCCTAGGCCTAGATGCCCGCGAATACGACAAGATGGTGATCGCTAAAACCAATGAAACCTCGGCGCGCGTCTTCCCCGTGGTGTTGAACGTGGACCATCCGAAGTTCTATGTGCGGCTTGAGCGCCTCATTCAAAACAATGAGGCGCTCAGCGCCGCCGACGCCAGTGGCGCCCCGGCCCCTGTGCGGCTGCTGCGCAAGCTGCCCCTCTGGCTTGCCAACGGCGCCGAGATGGCCAAGTTGTTCCTGATGGCACCGATTCGCAGCGAGCAGTTCCAACCGGCGGTGCGCTGAGCAGCCAGCCATCGGTCGACCAGCTCTCCACCAGGCCCTTTCCCTCCGCTCCCCATCCGTTGGTCGTCACCCTGTCCCCCTCTAGCGCCAGTCCCTCGGGCCTGGCCGACCGCTTCGACCAAGCCTGGCGATCGCCCCTGGAGAGCCTGCTGGGCCTGGGCAGCGCCGCTGGCGCCGACCTGGTGGAGGTGTTCCTCGAACGCACAGACCACCTGGGGGTGCTAGCCGAACAGGAGCGCATCACCAGCGTCAGCCCCGCCTTTGGCACCGGCGCCGGCATTCGCGTCTTTCTGGGCGAACGGGATGGCTTTGTCTCCACCAACGACCTGAGCGAGGCCGGCCTGCGCCGCGCCCTCGAGCAGGCCCTGGGCATGCTCGGGTTGGCCGCTCCGAGCCTGGGCGCGTCAGGCCTGGGTGGCTTTGACGGCCTGGCGAGCCTGAGGGATTTTGGCGCTAGCAAGGCCCCCTGGCTCGGGGCCTGTCCAACCCTGGCCGAGGCCACCACCCGGCTTTTGGAGGGCACCGACCAGCTCGAACGCCAAGGCGCCCACCTGCAGGCCCGCCGCGGTAGCTACGCCCGCGACTGGCAGGAGGTGCTGGTGGCTGCCAGTGACGGCACCTTTGCCCGGGACATCCGCCTGCACCAATCCCTGGGCCTCACGGTGCTGGCCGCCGATGGCGAGCACCGTGCCAGCGCCGGTCGCCGCTACGGCAGCTCCGGCCGGCCCGAGCACCTGGCCCAGTGGGATGTGGAGGCCTCGGCCCTAGAGGTGTGCACAAGCGCCGGCACCATGCTCTATTCCGACTACGTGGAAGCCTGCCAGGTGCCTGTAGTGCTGGCAAACCGCTTCGGCGGTGTGATCTTCCACGAGGCCTGCGGCCACCTGCTGGAAACCACCCAGGTGGAGCGGGGCACCACCCCCTTTGCCGACCAGGTGGGCGAGCTGATTGCCCACGAGGCCGTGACCGCCATTGATGAGGGCCTCAGCGAGGGCGCCTTTGGCTCCCTCTCAATGGATGACGAAGGCATGGAACCCCAGCGCACGGTGTTGATTGAAAATGGCGTGCTGCGCCGCTTCCTCAGCGACCGGGCCGGCGAGCGCCGCACTGGCCACGAACGCACCGGCAGCGGCCGGCGCCAGAGCCATGCCTTTGCCGCCGCCAGCCGCATGCGCAACACCTATATCGCCGCCGGACCCCACAGCCCCGCCGAGCTGATCGCCTCGGTGGAGAAGGGCCTCTATTGCAAGGCCATGGGCGGCGGCAGCGTTGGCCCCACGGGCCAGTTCAATTTTGCAGTTGAGGAAGGTTATTTAATCGAAGACGGCCAGCTAACCAAGCCGGTGAAGGGCGCCACCTTGATTGGAGAAGCCAAAGAAGTGATGCCCCGCATCTCCATGTGCGCCAACGACCTGGAACTGGCCGCGGGCTTCTGTGGGTCGGTAAGCGGCAGCATTTTTGTCACCGTCGGCCAACCCCACATCAAGGTGGATTCGATCACCGTCGGAGGACGCTGAGCATGGACAAACTTGACGCGCCCGCCCTGAGAAGCCGGATCGAGACCTTCGCCCAGGCCCAGGCCATTGGCCGTTGGGATCTTGGCGCCGCCAGTAGCAACGACAGCTCCGTGCAGGTGGACCGGGGCGAAGCCAAGCAGATGAAGGCGGCCCAGCGCAGTTCGATCACGGTGCGGGTCTGGAATGGCGATGGCTTGGTGGGCATCACCAGCACCTCCGACCTCTCCGATAGCGGCCTGCAAAAGGCCCTGGCCGGGGCCCAGGACGCCAGCGCCTTCGGCAATCCCGATGACTGCCCGGCCTTTTCGCCCCTGGCCACGGCGCCCCTGCAGGTTCTAGAGCAGCCCTTGCATGAGCCCCGCGGCATCTTGGAGCTGCTCACCAGCCTCAAGGACGCCGAACGCCAGCTGCTCGATCGCCATCCGGCCCTGACCACCGTTCCGTATAACGGCCTGGCCGAACGCAGTAGCGAGCGCCTCTATCTCAATAGCGACGGCGCCTGCCGCCAGCAGCAGCTGACCACCGCCAGTGTCTACCTCTATGCCCGCGCCGAACAGGCCGGCCGCAAACCACGCAGCGCCGGCGCCGTGCGCCTTGCCTACGGCGCCTCCGACCTCGATCTGGCCGGCTGCATCACCGAGGCGGCCGAGCGCACCATTGCCCACCTGGACTACGCGCCGATCCCTACGGGCCACTACACCGTCGTGTTTAGCCCCGAGGCCTTTTTGGATTTGATTGGGGCGTTTAGCAGCCTGTTCAACGCCCGCGCCGTCCTCGATGGCGTCAGCCTCAGTAGCCGCAACTCCCTGGGCCAGAGCCTGGCGGTGCCCTTCCTCTCGATCGCCGATAACGGCCTTCACCCCGGCAACATCGGCGCCTCCAACTTCGATGGCGAAGGCACTCCCACCCGCCGGCTCAGCCTGGTGGAGGGGGGCGTGCTGCAAAACTTCCTCCATTCCGAAGCCACGGCCCGGGCCTTCGGAGTGGCCCCCACTGGCCACGCCGGCCTGGGCGCCAAGGTGTCGGTGGGTCCAGATTGGTTTGAGATTGGCGCCACCCCCGGGGCCGCCGGCGCCGCCTTGGGCCTCGATCGCCTGGCCGCCAGCAGCCAGGGCGGCGCTGGCCTGGTGCTGATCGATTCCCTCTCGGCGCTGCATGCGGGGGTGAAGGCCAGCCAGGGCTCCTTCTCCCTGCCTTTTGACGGCTGGTTGCTCCAGGGCGGCGAAGCCCGCTCGATCGAAGCGGCCACCGTGGCCGGCGATATCCGCAGCCTGCTCAAGGCGATCGTCGGCTTTGAGGGCGAGGCCAAGGTCACCCCCGATGGCCTCTGCCCCCATGTGTGGGTGGAGGGTCTCTCGATCACGGGCGAGGCCTGAGGCCCAGACGGGATCCCAGCCCCCCCTGCCGCCATGAAAATCCTGTTCTGGGGCACCCCCGCCTACGCCGTTCCCAGCCTGGAGTCCCTGGTGGCCGCCGGCCACCACTTGGTGGGCGTGGTCAGCCAGCCGGACCGGCGCCGGGGCCGGGGCAAGGAGCTGGTGGCTTCGCCCGTCAAGGCCCGGGCCCTGGAGCTAGGGGTGCCGGTGTTCACACCCGAGCGAATCCGCCGAGATGGCGAGTGCCAGGACCAACTGGCCGCCCTGGGGGCCGACCTTTCGGTGGTGGTGGCCTTTGGCCAGATCCTGCCCCAGGCGGTGCTGGACCAGCCGCCCCTGGGCTGCTGGAACGGCCACGGCTCGCTGCTGCCCCGCTGGCGTGGCGCCGGCCCGATCCAGTGGAGCCTGCTCGAGGGCGATCCCAAAACCGGGGTGGGGATCATGGCGATGGAAGCCGGCCTAGACACTGGCCCGGTGCTACTGGAGCGCTCCCTGGCCATCGGCCTGCTCGAGAACGCGGCCCAGCTGGGGGAGCGGCTATCGCTGCTCACCGCCGAGCTGCTGGTGGAGGCCCTACCCCTGATCGCCGCCGCCGGCCCTGGCCCGGAAGCCGAGCGGCTGGCCCGCCTAGGGGTGCGCCCCCAAGGCGGCGAGGGCCTGACCACGGCCAGGCTGCTCACCAAGGCCGACCTGCAGATCGACTGGAACCAGTCCGCCCTGCAGCTCCACCGCCGCGTGGTGGGCCTCTATCCCAACGCCCAAACCAGCTGGGCTGGCAAGCGGCTCAAACTGCTGGCCACAGAACCTTTAGTGCAACGGCTGGCGGACCAGCTCAGCCCCGAAGCGGCCGAGCTGCTGCGCCACGACCCCGCCATCCAGGCGGCCTGCGCTGCCGCCACCAAAGGAGCTGGGGATGGACGCCCGGGTCCCGAACCGGGCACCGTGCTGGCCGTGGCCAAGGAGCTGGGGCTGGTGGTGGCCAGCGCCGGCTGCCCATTGCTGCTGCGCTCCGCCCAGCTAGAGGGCAAGGGCGTGGTCAGCGGCCAGGCCTTGCTGCAACAGCTAGGCGCCCAGCCAGGAGATCGGTTAGGGGATCGGCTAGGCCCAAACCCAGGTAGCTAAGCCTCGGGCGCTTAGCTCAGCGGATCACCCCTGCACCAGCACCTCGCTAGCCCAACCAATCAATCGCTGCTCTCGCCAATCAGCGCCCTAAACGCAGCAACTGGAAACCAACATTATTGCCATAATCAGAAAAAAATTCCCACGCATGAACCATTGCCATCCCTAACCTGAAATTGCAGCAAAATTCAATGGGCCTATACCAGCCATGGTGATTTGAAAAGTCCCATCGGCAAGAAAAGCCCTCGCAAGATTCAGGCAAAAGCAGGTTTGAAAGCCACCGCCACGAACCAGCGGAAACCCAGGGAGTACCTGGCCTGCTCCCAGCATTCAGCAGGTCTTGCTCCCATAGCCACCAGAGAGCCATTCCCGCAGCACCTGGGATCAAGTCCAGCGGTATCGGTTCCACCCCCAGCGATGGCTCCATGACAGCAGCAGCCCCTTCGCTAGCGGATTCCATGGCCGTCAGCGTGATCACCCCCACCCGGCTGCTGCCGGACCGGGTGGCCATGCTGATGGAACTCAACAGAAGCCTCAGCCGCAACCGCTGCCCGGTGGAGCATGTGATTGTGGTCGATGGCAATCCCGGCGCCTCGATCCCAGCGGAACTAGTCGAGCGGGCCACGATCATCACGAGTCCCCGGCCGATCGGCCAGGCGGCGGCCCGCAACCTCGGCCTGGTGGTGGCCCAGGGCGACTGGATCACCAGCGCCGATGACGACGACTGGCTCCATCCCCATTCGATCGATCGCCGCCTGGAGGCGATCGCCGGCCAGCCCGGGGCCCTCTGGGCGGCGGGCTATTGCACCGACGATGACAGCGTCGACCCGGAAATCATGCCGGCCGGGTTCTGCTCTCCGGGGGCCATCTGGCAGGCCTGGCCCAGCCCCCACCACCCGATTCCCCTGGGTCCCACCACCCTGCTGGTGCAGGCCAACCTGCTCAAACGGGCCGGCGGCTGGATGGGCCTACCCCAGGGGGAAGACATCGGCATGATGATGGCCGTCACCAGCCTGGCGCCAGGGGTCGTGATTGACGCCTACGTGTATCACATCCGCCTCCATGGCGGCCAGATGACCAAAACCAGTTGGTTTGATGATTTAGAATTACTTTCACGCCGCAGTGCCTGGGAACGGGGGGCAGCGATTTCGGCCCAACAGTTGCCCGGACGGGTCCTAATTGCCGCTCCTTAAGTAGCGTTGTTCAATACTGTTTTGTTGGAACTAATCGGTCGGGCTTATCAATATTGCCGAGGCTGTTGATCTAAGCGGGTCGACTGCGCCGAGTGGGCGCTTCTGCGCCCCGGCCTCCGGCACTACGGGGGCCCCGGGCCCGGCCGCCAGCGCCGCCCCCTGCTCCACCACGGCCGCCGCCACCACTGCCTGCGCCAGCTCCAGCCCGGCTACCACCGGAGCCATAGGAACCACCACCGCCACTACGCCCCCGAGAACCGCCCTTACCGCGGCCACCGCTGAGGTCGAGGGGCGGGGCCGAAAGAATGGTGGGTTCAAACCCGGGCACCTCCAGGCGCGGCAGGGGATTGCCGATCATGCGTTCAATCGCCCGCAGCAATTCGTGCTCTTCGGCGGCCACGAGGGAAATGGCGTGGCCGCTCAAACCGGCCCGGCCGGTGCGACCGATGCGATGCACATAATCCTCGGCCACATTGGGCAGATCCAGGTTGACCACATGGGGCAACTGCTGGATGTCAATGCCGCGGGCGGCCAGGTCGGTGGCCACCAGCACGCGCACGGCGCCGCTCTTGAATTCGGCCAGGGCCCTGGTACGAGCCCCCTGGCTCTTGTTGCCGTGGATGGCCGCCGCCGCGATGCCTTCCTTGATCAGCCGCTCGGCCATGCGGTTGGAGCCGTGCTTGGTGCGGGCGAACACCAGCACCTGCTGCCAGTTATTGCTGACGATTAGGTGATGCAGCAGGTCGGGCTTGCGGGCCATGTCGCAGGGATACAGCACCTGCTCTACCGAGGTGGCCGTACGGTTTTCCGGGGTGGCCTGCAATTGCACCGGGTTGTGCAACAGGCCAGTTGCCAATTTGCGAATCGAGGGATTGAAGGTGGCCGAAAACAGCAGATTTTGCCGTTTGGGTGGCATCAGGGCCAATATTTTTTGAATATCGCGAATGAAGCCCATATCGAGCATGCGATCGGCCTCATCGAGCACCAGGATCTCAACCCGATCGAGCCGGATCGCGTTCTGTTGCTGGAGGTCCATCAGGCGGCCGGGGGTGGCCACCAGCACATCGGCGCCGCGGCGCAGCCGCATCATCTGGGGGTTGATCTTGACGCCGCCGAACACCACATCGGAGCGCAGATCGAGAAACTGCCCGTAGGCCGCCACGCTTTCAGCCACCTGGGCGGCCAGCTCGCGGGTGGGGGTAAGCACCAGGGCCCGCACGATGTTGTTGCGGGCGTGGGGGCCGTGGCGCAGGCGCTCCAGCATCGGCAGGGTGAAACCGGCGGTCTTGCCCGTGCCGGTTTGGGCCGCCGCCATCACGTCATGGCCGGCGAGCACGGCCGGAATGCACTGCAGCTGGATCGGCGAGGGGCTGGTGTAGCCCTTGGCCGCAATCGCGTCCAGCAAGGGTCTACAAAGCCCGAGCGACTCGAAGTCGGCCAACGGGCCTGCCCCGCCTGCGGCGGGATCAGGGGAAGGGGATTGGAGGCTGGCGCCTGGCTCCTGGCCCGGAGCGGGGTGGGTCAGGAGAGCGATGGCAAGCCTGGGAAAGATCCATCCACCCTAGGGCGACCCTGAATTGGCCCAGCCAAGGCCGCCTAGACACTCAGCTGGACGCTCAGCTGGCCGGCTCAAAGTGGCTGCAGAGCTGGCAGGGCCCTTCCGGCAACACGGCACAGCGCAACAGGGGCGTGCGGGCATTGAAGCGGCAGTTGGGATCGCCGATCACCCAGCGGCCCTGCCACCAGCGGGCCTCGGCCGGCTGACGCTGGGCCTTCACCTGCAGGGCAACGCTGGCGAGTTCATAGCGGCCATGGCGCAGTTGGTAGCGGTGGTGCCGTTGCAACACCAGGAAACTGCGCTCGCCCAGCTCAAGCCAACGGCCCGGGTAGGGCACCTCCTCCAGCTCCAGCTGCTCGAGCAGCTGGCCGGAGCCAGCCTGGAGCAAGTCCACCCGCATCAGGAGGGAGCCTGGGGGAGGGGCTCAGGCACGGCCGGCTTGCGGGCCGAAAATCCCCAAGCAAAGAGCAAACCCACAACGCTGAGCAGCACCCACTCGGGCGGCACCAGCTGGGGGGCCACCAGGCGCACGATCAGGCGCACCCCCACCAGACCCACGGCGAGATAGCCGGCCGCCTCGAGGTAACGAAACACCGCCAACCAGCGGACGAACAGACCCGCCGTCAGCCGCAGGGCCACCACGCCGATTGCCGCACCGGTCATCACCAGGGGCAGCCGGTCGCTAACGGCCACGGCGGCGGCCACGCTGTCGAGGGAGAAGGCCAGGTCGGTGAGGGCCAGGGTGGCGATCACCGAGGTCAACCCACGGTTATGGGGCGCCTGGGCCTCTCCCGCAGCGTGGGTCCCATCCGCGGAGAGCTCGACGCCAGGGGGCCCATCGTCTTCAGCGTCCTCGTTTCGCAGCAGGGGTAGCAAGCTGGTGGTGGCCAGCCAAAGCAGGTAGCCGGCGGCCGCCAGCTGCAGGGGCCAGAAATCAATCACCCATTCGGCGGCGGCAATCAGGCCGAGCCGAAACACCAGGGCTAGGCCCAGCCCGAGGTTGAGGGCCTGGGTCTGGAGGCTGGGATCCTTCAGGCCGCGGGAGATCACCGCCAGGGCAATCGCGTTATCGGCCGAGAGCACCACTTCCAGGGCCACCAACAGGGGCAGCAGCACCAAAATTTCGCCCCACTGGTCGGCTGACTCAATCAGGGGGGTGATCGTGGGGATCGCCTGCGCTTCCATGGGTTCTGCAGCACAGCCGAAGCAGGCACTCTAGAAAGCCTTAACCCAGTCCAGGGACCTCCCCAACGCCATGCAGCTCCAGGTCCAACTCGTCCATACCGAAGGGGACCGGCTGGTGGTGCTGGTGACGGGCTGGATCGGCGACCAATGCCTCGGCAGCGCCCTGGGGGAAGCCGGCAACGCCGAAGAGGCTGAGGACCGGGCCGTGGCGCGGCTGCGGCAGCGGCTGGCCGCCTCTACAGACCAGGTGCAGGCCCCAGCCCCCCAAACGAGGCAGTCCCCAAGCACGCTTCCTGAACGGGGCATTAGCAAGGAGCCCTCCCTGCCGGGGGGCCAACCCAAACCGGCGCGGACCCAGGGCCCGGCGTCCCCCTTCCCCGCGGCCCTATCAGCCAAACCAGCACCAGGACAGCCCGAGCCCTTGGCAACTGGCGCCCTGCCGGCCGCAGCCGTGCAAGCCGGCATCCCCCTGGACCCGGGAACCAAGGTGGAGGCTGGGCTTTCAGCCGGGGGAATGGGTCCATTAAGCATTGGTGGGACCACCAGCTCCCCACAGCCCGCTCCAGCGCGGTCCTCCCCAACGATCGCTGGGACTGCCAGCAAGCCACCCGCCGATCCGGAGGACTGGAGCGATGAGTTGGCAGCCCTGGAAGTGCAGCTGCAACGGCTGGGCTGGCAGCGCGAGCAGGAGTCGATCTATCTGCAGAGGGCCTTTGGCCATCCCAGCCGCAGCCGCCTCACCAGCTATGGCGACCTGGTCGCCTACCTAAATGCGGTGCGCCAATTCCAGGCCCCCGCGGATCCGGCCAACGTGGCTGTTCCCCCAGGGCGAGTGGAGCTGCTGGCCCTGAGCGACCAGTTACTGAGCCAATTGGGCTGGGACGCGGCCCGCGGTCGGGAAATTCTGGAAAGCCACTTCCAGCGTTCCAGTCGCCAACAACTCAATGATGACGATCTGCTCCGCTTCAATATGATTTTGGAGGGGGAGCTGATCACCGGAGCGATGTACTCCTGAGCTTCAGCGGACCCGGGCCAAACGCTGATCCCATTCCGCCGTGGCGCCCCCCAGCAGGTCGGCCAGGGAGGTAACGAGCCGGTAGCTGAGGGCAATGGCCAGCAGGGGCGCTTCCGGCACCAGGCCGCCCAGGCGCAACAGCAGGGCGGCCTCAAACACGCCGAGGCCGCCCGGGGCCCCGGGCACCACCAGGCCAACAGTCCAGGCCAGGGCAAAGCCACTGAGCCACTGGTTCCAGGGCAGCAGGGGAGCAACATTGAAGGCGAGCACGCAGCAGGCAAAGCCGCTGAAACGCACCAGCACAAAGGCCAGTTCCCCCGCCAGGGGCACCAGGGGATAGCGCTGCAGGGTCGCCCCGGGGGCGCCCAAACCCAGCGGCACCGATGGGAATTCCCTCGCTTGATCAGGCGCCTCGGGCTCCTCAGCCAGCCAGCCCTGGCGGTGCAGCTGGACCTGGCGCCGCCGCTCCAACCGCAGCAACAACGGCCTGAACCAGCGGGGCCGCAGCAGCAGTAAGGGCGCCAGGGCGAGGGCCGCCAAGCCCCCCTGCCAGCCGCCGCAGGCCACCAGGGCCAGGGCCGCCACCGCCATCAACGCGGGATCCAACAGCACCGCCACCAGCCCCTGGCGCAGGTCCAAGGGCGCCGCCACCGGGCTCTCCGCTGCAGCAATCCCGGGGCCTGCAGCGCCCTGGCGCAGCACGGCCAGGCGCTGCAGCAGGTGCCAAACGCCACCGGGTAGGTATTTGCGCAGGTTGGAGCGCAGGAACAACAGCACCGTTGGCTGCCAGCGGGGCCGGTGGCCCAGCCAAGCCAGGCCCAGGCTCCAGGCCAGGCCATTCACCACCAGGCTGAGCAGGGCCAAACCCAAGCCCAACAGCAGCCAGGCCCATCCCTGGCCATCGAGGCTGAGCTGTTGCAGCTGGCGGCCATTGGCCCCTAGGGCCGCCAGCAGGAAGCCGGCACTGGCCAGGCCCACCCACAGGCTGACCCCGCCCGGTAGGCCTTGGACCAGGGCCGCGAGTCGTCCGAAGCGGCCCCCCAGCTGCCGACCACCCGCCACCAAGGTCCTTGACAGGGGCTCAAGCCTCCCGAACAACCTTGGTTCCGGGGGCTTTAGCGCTTCGCCCTGGGGGGGCAGGGAGCGGTTCATGGCTGGAGCTCCTCCTGGGCCAGGGCCGCCGCCACGATCAGGCGCACCTGGGCCAGGGGCAGGCCATGGCGCCGGGCCAGATCGGCCAGATCCTCGAATTCGGGTTTGGAGCGCCGTTCACCTTCCGGCAACTCGACTTGCTTCAGGCGCACCGGACCCAGGGGCGTGGCCAGCTCCCGGCTGCTGCGGGGTAGGGCCCAGCGCTGCTGCAACTGCTCGCGCACCCCCAGGCTCGTGCCCTGGCGCCACCAAATCCGGCGCAGGGCCTCGGCCTGCTCGGGCCGGGCCAACACCGTGACCAACACCCCCGGGCGCCCCTTCTTCATCAATAGCGGCTGGCTGAACACCTCCAGGGCGCCGGCGCGGCGCAATTCATCGGCCAAAAAGGCCAGGTCCTCCGGGGTGGCGTCATCGATCTGGGCCTGCTGTTGCAACAGGATTTCCGGTAGGGCCGTTTCGGGCAAGCCTGGCCCGGCCCCCTGGGCATCCGCCGCCAGCACCAGGCGCAGCAAGTTGGGCCGATCCAGCTGGCGGCTGCCCAGGCCAATGCCCACGGCCTGGGGCACCAGGGCCGGGGCCAGCCCAAAACGGTCAGCCAGTGCCGCCATCAGGGCCAGGCCCGTGGGGGTGGTGAGCTCGCCGGCAGGAAAGCCCTCGCTGCTGGCCAGGGGAATCCCCTTGAGCCGGGCCAGTTCAAGCACCGCTGGAGCCGGCAGGGGTAAGAGCCCATGGGCCGTTTGCACCGTGCCATGGCCCGCCGGCGGGGTAGCGCAAACCAGCTGGGTAATGCCGAAATGGGCCAGGCCGGCGCACACCCCCACCACATCAACCAGGGCATCGATGGCCCCCACCTCATGGAAATGAACCCGCTCGGCGGGCTGGCCATGGACCTGGGCCTCAGCCTCAGCCAGCAGGCCAAACACCGCCAGCACCCTCTGCTTGAGCTGGGCTTCGAGGGCGGCGCCGGCGATTGTGGTCTTGAGCTCCGCCCAGTGGCGATGGGGGGGCTCCGCTTCCAAGCCGCGCACGGCCAGGTGCAGACCGCGCAGGCCGCCACTGCGCCGTTCCTCAAGATCAATGGCGTAAGCCCCGGCCAGCCCCAGGGCCGCCAGGGGGGCGTCGACAGCTGCCTGGGGCAGCCCCAGATCGAAGAGGGCCGCCAGCAGCATGTTGCCGGCCAAGCCCGTGGGGCAATCCACCAGGGCAAGACTCATGGCTTGGGCCCGTGCTGGATGGGCCCGTGCTGGATGGTCTCTTGCTGAATGGTCTCTTGCTGGATGGTCTCGCTCTGGACTGTCTCGCCCTCGGGCAGGCTTGAGGTTTGGCGAAACAGGCGCGGCGCCGCAGCCAGCATGCGCTCGGCCCGTTGCTCTAGCTCGGGGCGACGCCGGCTGAGAGCTTGCTCCACCTCGCGGCGGGCCCGGCGCTGTTCCAGCTGGGCCGTGGCCACGTCAAAGCCCGACAGGCCCCAGATCCGGCCCAGCAGGGCCCGGTCATCGCTGCCGCCTTCCGACTCGCCGTAAATGAGCTCCTCGGCCGCCATGCCAGCGAGCAACACCCGGCTCCAGCGGCGCAGCTCCTCCGCCGGCAGGCCTGGTGCGACGGACCCTGGGGGGCCCCCTTCAACCGGATCGGAAACAGCACCCTGAGGCGCTGCCTCCAGCTGGGCGCCAGCGGCTCCCGCTGGCCGGGCCAGGAAGGGCATCACAAACTCGGAGGCAAATTCCGTACTGCCATTGCTGTTAAGGCCAGCCCGCAGGCAGGCCAGGCTGCCCACCAGCACCCGGCGCAGGGGAAGACCTTCCGCCGCGGCCAGCAGGCCATGGCCAGCCTCATGCACGGCAATGCGGCGCAGGCGGGCCTCGCCACCCGGCAGGGTTTCGGCCAGCAGATGGCCGCCGCGGCCGCCGAAACGGGCCGCATCCAGGCTCAAGGCTGCCAAAGCCAGGATCACCGCCAGGGCAATCCAGGCGGGCGATACCCCCAGCAGGGGCCCGACCACGGCCATGGCCGTGATGCCGCCAACCACGAGGCCTGCCCGTAGGGCACCAGGGGCGGCGGAGTCCGCCATCAGCGGCTGGGACGGCTGACGGCGCTGGCATTGCGTCGCGGCCCCTCACCGCGGGGGGAATCGCCCTGGGGGGAGTCACCCCGCGGTGAGGGCGCCGGTCGGTCGCCCCTGGCGCGATCGGCCCCTGGGGCGGGAGCACTCCGCTCAGCCCCTGGGCGAGGCTCAGTAGCGGCACCCCGACCGCCGCCCTTACCGGCGGAGCCCCGGCCCTTGCCGCCGCGGTTGCCCCGCTGGGGCATGGGCGCAATCACCTCGTGGCTTTCCAGCTGCAGGACCTGGCCCTGGCGACGCAGGTTGAGGGCCACGAAATGACGCAGGCCTTCTAAGGGAATCTCGCCCTTGAGCTGCAATTTGAAGGGGGTAGGCCGGCTGCCATCGGGGCGGGGAAGCTGGCGGATCTTCACCACCACATCACCGCTCTCGGGCCGGGTGTAGATCAGCTCGCCGCGCACGGAAAAATAGTCGTCGCCTTCGGGAACCGCATCGCTATCGGCGCCACTGGGCTCGCCAGCGGGTTCAGCCGCGGCTTCGCTGGCTGGATCAGCCTCCGAACTGCCAGCCCCTAAGGCAACGGACTCACCATCACCATCCCCCTCGAGATCGCCAGCCCCGGGGCTGGTCTCGCTGGAGAGGGTGCTGGGTTCCCAGACCCCAACCAGTTGCAGGTGCAGCTGGTCCTCGTCGCGGGAACGGGGGTAGACCACCCAGAGATGGGGCTCGGCCAGGTCGAGGTGGCGGCGCATCAAGGTGAGCACCCGGCCCAGCACCACCGCCTCGATCGCAGTGCCGTCCTCGGTTTCGATCACCCCCCGGGTCAGCTGCTCGGGGTCAGTGGGCCGATAGGTCCCCCGGACCACCCCGATGGCCCGGTACTGCATCGGTTCGGTAACCGGCGAAATCGGATGGTGACGCATCGTCGCTAGAGCCCCCTGGGCGTGCTGGTGTCCTGGGCCCACTGGCCAATGTAGCCAGTGCCGCAGGCCCCAGACTGGGTCCCCACGGAGACCGCCCGCCCCCATGCCCGAGCGATCCGGTTCTGGAGAACCCACCGGAGTCTCGCCAAGCCGGGCTGGCGGGCGAACCGCCCGCCAGCGCCTGGCGTTGATCACCCTGCTGGCCGGCTGTGCCTGGGCTGGTTGGGCGCTGGGCCAACGCAGCGCCCCCCCCAGCGGGAGCGCCCAGCGGCAGCTGCAGGTGAAGGTGCAAAGCGAAGTCAGCCAACTCCAGGACCGGCTGGGGCGCGGAGCCGCCACCGCCTTGGATCGCCAGCGCCTGCTCAGCCTGCTGCTGGGCCTCGGTCGCCAGGCCGAAGCGATCGTCCTGCTGGAGCAGATGGCCGACCAGGAACCCGGCCGCTGGTCCCTGCGGTTGCTGCTGGCCGACCTGCGCCGCACCGCCCATGACCGCAGCGGAGCCGAACGGGAATTGCGCCAGATCCTTAACCAGGATCCGGGCCAGATCGAAGCCCTGCAACGGATGGCCCTGCTCCAGCTCGAGCAAGGCCGAGGCAGGGAAGCCCGCAGCCAGCTCCAGGGCCTGCTGAACAAGGCCCAAAGCCCCACCGTCGAGCCCCAGGCCCTGGCGATCGGCCTGCTGCTGGCCGACCTGATGCAACGCCAGGGGGACCTGCCGGAGGCAGCCCAGCTCAATCAACAACTCAGCGAGCAGTTCCCCCGCGATGCCCGGCCCTGGCTGGCCCTGGCCCTGGTGCGGCAGCAGCAAGGGGATGGGCCAGCCAGCCAACGCGCCCTGGTTCAGGCCCGCTCCCGGCTCGGGGGCCAGGGGGCCCAACGGCTGGACCAGGTGGCGGTGAGCTGGGGATTGGCTGACCTCAGGGGGCCTTCAGGGGCACCTGCACAGTCTTCTGGGGCGGGGGCGGCGGCGAATTGAGGAGCTTGAGGGCCTGGTCAATGGCGTCGCCCGGGGGGGTGGCGTCATCCATGGCCGTGCTCTTGCGCAGCTTGTTCATCAGATCCATCGGGTTGGCGGAATCAAGGAGCGAACCGCTTCCCTTGCCGCCGCTGGGGCCGTAGTCGTAAACCTGCTGTTCCTGTTTCGACTGGCCTGCGGCGTAGTCGGCACGGGCGGAGCCGGGCACCAGCAGACCGCCCAAGCAGAAGCAGGACACCAGCCCAAAACCCGGCACCACGGCGAACCAACGGGGGGCGGCTGGGGCGGTGCGGCGGCGTCGAAGGGGGGCCATCGCCAAGGAATCGGGTTGAACAGTGTGACCGGAATGCTAAATGGACCCGATTGCTCTCACGGCCAGATCGATGCGGATTGCCAGCTGGAATGTCAATTCGGTGCGCAGCCGCCAAGAGCAGGTGAGCGCCTGGCTGGAGCAGAACCAGCCGGAGCTGCTCTGTCTGCAGGAAACCAAAGTGGAGGACGGCAGCTTCCCCCACGAGGCCTTCGGTGCCCTGGGCTATCGGGCCGAGATCAGCGGCCAGAAGGCCTACAACGGTGTCGCCTTAATCAGTCGTGTGCCCCTCGAAGACGTGCAGATCGGCTTCGCTGCCCTCTTGAAGGGAGATGCCGATGCCGAGCGGCTGGGGGAGCAGAAACGCGTCATCAGTGCCCTAGTTGATGGCGTGCGGGTGCTGAATCTCTATGTGCCCAACGGCTCCTCGCTCCAATCCGAAAAATATGCCTACAAACTCGAGTGGTTGGCCTGCCTGCAGCGCTACCTGGAAGTCCTGCAGCGTCAAGGCGACCCCCTGTGCGTGCTGGGCGATTTCAACATCGCCCTGGAGGCCCGCGACATCCACAACCCCGCCCGACTCGAGGGCGGCATCATGGCGAGCGCAGCTGAACGGCTGGCCCTACGCCAGGCCCTGGGCGAGGGCCTGCAGGACAGCTTCCGCCTGTTTGAGCCCGCCAGCGGCCACTGGAGCTGGTGGGACTACCGCAGCGGCGGCTGGGACCTGGACCGGGGCTGGCGCATCGACCACATCTATCTGTCCGAGGAGCTGGTGGAGTGCGCCACAGGCTGCGTGATCGACAAGGCCATGCGCGGCAACGAGAAGCCCAGTGACCACGCGCCCGTGGTGGTGAACCTGGCCTGGCCCCCCGCCGAAGCAGGAGAAGACGACGACGAAGAAGTAGAGGAATAAATGGCTAGTTAGGGGGCGAAGCCGCTGAGCCCTTTGGGCCCCAGGCCTAGAAGGCCACCACCCCTTCCGGTAGCGCCACCCCCTGCACCTTGAGCTCCACGGCCCGGCGGGCCGATTCGGCGCAGGTTTTTGGGGTGGGGAAAATCTTGCCGGGGTTGGCCCGGCGCTCGGGATCAAAGGCCTGGCGCACCAGCAGCATGGTGGCCTGGTCATCGGCGCTGAACATCCAGTCCATGTAGCAGCGCTTGTCGCTGCCCACACCGTGCTCGCCGGTGATGCTGCCGCCGGCGGCGATGCAAAGCCGCAGGATTTCACCCCCCAAGCGATGCACGCGCTCCTGTACACCTGGATCGGAAGCCCGATAGAGGATTAGGGGATGGAGATTGCCGTCGCCAGCGTGGAACACGTTGGCGACGCTGAGGCCATGCTCAAGGCTCAAGTCGCCGATCGCCGCCAACACCTCGGGCAGGGCGGTGCGGGGCACCACACCGTCCTGGAGGTAGTAGCTGGGCGACTGGCGGCCGATGGCCGTGATCGCCGATTTACGCCCCTTCCAGAGCCGGGCCCGGGCTGATTCGTCCCAGGCCTGGCGCACGCTGCCGGCGCCAGCCTGCAGGCACAGGCGGGTGGCCAACTGCACCGAATCCTGCACCTCCAGCTCCTGGCCATCGAGCTCGATCAGCAGCACGGCGGCCGCCTCGCGCGGGTATTCATCGAAGCCGAAGTAGTCGTCCACCGCCTGAATGCAGGGGCTGTCCATCATTTCCATGCCGGCGGGCAACACCCCGGCGCCGGTGATCTGCCGCACCGCCTCGCCGGCCGCCGCCATCGAGGCGAAATCGGCCAGCAACACGGCCACACTCGCCGGGGCCGGCAACAACCGCAGGGTGATCGCCGTGGCGATGCCCAAGGTGCCCTCGCTGCCGATAAAGACCCCCCGCAGATCCAGGGCCGCCATCTCGGGTTGGGGGCCGCCCAGGGTGGTCACGGTGCCATCGGGCAACACCACCTCCATTTCCAGCACATGGTTGCTGGTGACGCCGTACTTAAGGCAATGGACGCCGCCGGAATTTTCGGCAACGTTGCCGCCGATCGTGCAGACCTGCTGGCTGGAGGGATCGGGGGCGTAATAAAAACCGTCGCCCACTACCGATCGGGTCACCCAGCTGTTGATCACCCCGGGCTGCACGGTGATCCGCTGGTTGGCCAGATCGACCGAGAGCACCTGGCGCATGCGGCTGGTCGCAATCACTAGGGCCCCCACCTCGGCCACGGCGCCACCGGAGAGGCCCGTGCCACTGCCCCGGGCCACAAAGGGAATCGAGCGCTCGTGGCAAAGCCGCAGCACCGCCGCCACCTGCTCGGTGGTTTCCGGCAACACCACCAAGGGCGGCTGGTGGCGCTCCAGGGTGAGGCCGTCGCTGTCGTAGGCAAGCAGCTCCTGGCGGGCAGTCACCACGGCCTTAGCCGGCAGTAGCTGGCGCAGGGCCCGGGCCAGCTCTGGCCAGTCGTGGCGATGGCCTGGGCCGGGCGCGGAAGCGGGGCCTTTGGCTCGGGTTTGGGCAGGGTCCAGGGGTTCAAACATGAACTGACGACGCCTGGGCCGCAGGGAAATGCTGGTTGATCCCAGCCCCCCTTTGAGACTTGATCAACACTGGCATCTTAAGGAGTCAGGGGCCACGAGCCCGATCGGCCCAGGGTTGCGTCAAGATGGGCGATGGCTGGTTCCGCTTCGGCTGGCGCCATCTCCCCCCACCGTCTGCGGAACCTGATCTTGACCTCGGCCTCTGTTTCGGCCTCTGCCCTGAACACCGCCCGTTCCCAGGCCCTGTTCAGCGCCGCCCAGGCCCTGATGCCCGGTGGGGTGAGCTCGCCGGTGCGGGCCTTCCGATCCGTGGGCGGCCAGCCGATCGTGTTCGACCGCGTCAAGGGCGCCTACGCCTGGGACGTCGATGGCAACCGCTATATCGATTACATCGGCAGCTGGGGACCGGCCATCTGCGGCCACGCCCATCCCGAGGTGATCGCCGCCCTGCATGAGGCCCTCGATCGGGGCACCAGCTTTGGCGCCCCCTGCGAGCTGGAAAACACCCTGGCGGCCATGGTGATTGACGCCGTGCCCTCGGTGGAGATGGTGCGCTTCGTTAACAGCGGCACCGAGGCCTGCATGTCGGTGTTGCGGCTGATGCGCGCCTTCACCGGCCGCGAAAAAATCATCAAGTTCGAGGGCTGCTACCACGGCCACGCCGACATGTTCCTGGTGAAGGCCGGCTCCGGGGTCGCCACCCTGGGCCTGCCCGATTCCCCCGGCGTGCCCCGCTCCACCGCCGCCAGCACCCTCACCGCCCCCTACAACGATTTAGAGGCGGTGAAAACCCTGTTCGCCGAAAACCCGGGCGCCATTGCCGGTGTGATCCTCGAGCCGGTGGTGGGCAATGCGGGCTTCATCACCCCCGAGCCCGGCTTCCTCGAGGGCATCCGCGAGATCACCAAGGAAAACGATGCCCTGCTGGTGTTTGACGAGGTGATGACGGGCTTCCGCATCAGCTATGGCGGCGCCCAGGCCAAGTTCGGCATCACCCCCGACCTCACCACCATGGGCAAGGTGATCGGTGGCGGCCTGCCCGTGGGCGCCTACGGCGGCCGCGCCGACATCATGGGGATGGTGGCCCCGGCAGGCCCCATGTATCAGGCGGGCACCCTGAGCGGCAACCCCCTGGCCATGACCGCCGGCATCAAAACCCTGGAACTGCTCAAGCAGCCCGGCACCTACGAGCGGCTTGATGCCATCACCAAGCGGCTCTCCGGCGGCATCCTGGCGGCTGCCGAAGCCGTGGGCCTGCCGATCTGCGGCAGCTCGATCAGCGCCATGTTCGGCTTCTTCCTCTGCGAAGGGCCGGTGCACAACTTCGAAGAGGCCAAGGCCGCCGACACGGTGCGCTTCGGCAAGCTGCACCGGGCCATGCTCGAGCGCGGCGTGTATCTAGCCCCCAGCGCCTTTGAGGCCGGCTTCACCTCCCTGGCCCACAGCGACGACGACATCGACACCACGCTTGCCGCCTTCCGCGACAGCTTCGCCGAGATCGCCTGAGGCCTGGCCCCGCCAGAACCAGCCCCGATCGGCCCCCTAGGGAACTGGGCCCCCTAGGAAATCTTGGGAATATCTCAGGCCTACTCAGGTAATGCCGCGGCATCGCGGCGTCTGGGGTCAGCCACCCCCAGGCTTCCGCCCGTCAGGGTGGTGGCGGAGCCGGCACGGGGCCCAGCGGCAGGGCTCTTTCGGGGCACCACCTCAACGGAATTGGCCGAGCCCATGGCCGGCACGGCAACGAGCTTGTGGCCCATCTGCTCCAGCAGGCGGCGGGTGTCGGGGCTGAGGCCCTCCTCAACGCTGATCTGGTCGGGCCAGAGCTGGCTGTGGATGCGGGGGGCCGCCACCGACGAGGCCAGGTTGAGGCCAAACACCAGCCGGTTGAGGAGCACCTGCAGCACGGTGGTGATGATGCGGCTACCGCCTGGGCTACCCGTGGCGAGCAGGGGTTCCCCCGAGGGGCGGAACACCAGGGTGGGGGTCATCGAACTCAGGGGCCGCCGGCCCGGGGCGATGGCATTCACGGCTCCCTGCACCAGGCCGTAACCATTGGCGCTACCGGGCTTAAGGCTGAAATCGTCGAGTTCGTTGTTGAGCAGGAAGCCCGCCCCCGGCACGCTGATGCCGTTGCCATAGGCGCCGTTCAAGGTGGTGGTGACCGCCACCAGCCCCCCCTGGCGATCGGCAACGGACACATGGGTGGTGTTGCTGCCCCCGCCCAGGGCAGTGGGATCGGCCTCCAACTGGGCAGCCGGGCGATGGCGGTTCAGGTCGAGGCGTGAACGTTGCAGCGCTGCGTAGGCCGAACTTTGCAACTGCTCCAGGGGCATGGCCACCTGGTCTGGGTCGCCCAGCAGGCGGTTGCGATCCCGGTAGGCCAGGTTCATCGCCTCCACCAG
>JAEMQZ010000007.1:21301-33933 GCA_016463595.1 Synechococcales cyanobacterium SupBloom_Metag_052
AGGCTGCGGGCCAGATCGCCCTGGCGCAAGATCTCCCCAGGCCGGTAGGGCACCCCGCCAGCCTTAAAAAACTGGCGGCGGGAACTGGGGTCAGCCTGCAGCAAGGGCGCAGCAGAAGCGAGGGAAGCCGCCAACTCCACCCCCACCGGAAACCCGCGCTCCGCCAACAGGATCGCCGGCGCCATCACGGCCTTCAGCGGCAGACGCCCATAGCGGGCCTGGGCCAGGGTGAGCCCCGCCACCGTGCCCGGCACCCCCGTACTCAGCAGGCTGCGGGTGGCCTTGAACCGATCCACGCTGCCATCGGCCTGGAGAAACAGCTCCGGGCGCACGGCCAGGGGTGCCGTTTCCCGGAAATTGAGGGCCACGGCCTGGCCAAGGCCGATCGGCACCGCAGGAGCCTGGAGCGGCTGGGCTGCAGAACGGGGCAACCAGAGCACCAGAAAGCCACCGCCACCCAAATTTCCTGCCTGGGGCAGGGTCACGGCCAGGGCAAAACAGGTGGCCACGGCCGCATCCACCGCATTGCCGCCCTGGCGCAAAATCGTGGCACCAACGGCCGCAGCACGAGCGTCCTGAGCCGCCACCAGGCCACCGCCTGAAACGATCGGACGAAAGCGCTGGAGGCCCTCCTGGAGATCAGTGGCCGCTGGCGGAGCCGAAGGCGAAAGCGAAGCAGCCGGAGCACCCTTAGCGGCAAGCAACCAAGGCCCAAACGCCCCCGCGGGGGCCAAAACCAGAACGAAGGCCCCAGCCAGAGGGCCAGTGAGGCGAAGCCGTCCCAACCCTGCAGACATCAGCGATAGTTCTCGAACTGGAGCGGCACCTCCACGTCCTGGGCCCGCAGCAGCTGGATCGCCTGCTGCAGGTCGTCCTTGTTCTTACCGGTAATGCGCAGGCTGTCGCCCTGGATCGCCACGGTCACCTTTTTGAGCTCATCGCGAATCGTTTTGCTCAGGGCCTTGGCGATCTCCTGGGAAAGGCCCTTGCGCAGGTTCACCACCTGCTTCACCCGGTTGCCGCCCACCGGCTCGGGGGTCTGGAAATCAAAAATCTTGAGGGATAGGTCGCGCTTGGTGGCCTTCTGACGCAGCAAGTCTTCGACTGCCACCAGGGCCATCTCACTGGCGCTGGTCACCGTGAAACTTGTCTCCTCAAGTTCGATCTCAGTGGCCGAGTCCTTGAGGTCGTAGCGCTGCACCACATCGCGCCGCACCTGATCGAGGGTGTTCACCAGTTCCTGGCGGTCGAAATCGGACACGACATCGAAGGAGAAGGTGCTCATCGGGGCGAAGGGGAGCTGGTGGGGAGTAGTGGAATCGATCGTAGGGGCGGATAGGAAAACAAACCAGCTGGGCCCATGGCAAGGGGAGCGAAAACGTTGGGCTCAATAGCCCCATTTATGGAGGTATCGCTCCAAGCTCTCCGCCCAAGCCGGCGACTGAACCGATTCACCCCTACTGGCATGGGTGATCTCAATCGGCCAAGTACCGATCCGCAGCCCAGCCGCCACGGCGCTACGGCAAAAATCAAGGCCGTAAAAATGGAAGCCGAAGTTGGAATCAAAACGAACCCCGGGATGCTGCAAGCGGACATAACAGCCACTCCCTACAATAAATTCGCCAATTTATTCTTAATTTTCCAGGTATTCATTGATGCCGGGGCAGCCGATCCAATGGCTACTTTTACCCTGAACGGAGTTCAAGCTCTCCAGAATTAGCTGCGATTGATGATTGAGGAAGGAGTATTACCTAAACGCCCCTCAAAAAGCATTCACGAAGGCATTGCCCATCGTTTTCATCAAGGCCAACTGGCGATTGCTGACATTTAATTTAGCAAGTAAATTTCTACTGTAGGTTTTTGTGCTTTGGGGACTCAGGCTCAACCGCTCAGCGGCTTGAGCGTTGGTGAGGCCTAGGGCGTAGCACTCGAGCATTTGGCGCTCCCGTGGCGTGAGCTTTAAGACTCTTTTATCGCCATCATTCAGGAGGCAATCTGGAATCGAAGGGCTGCGGTAGGTGGTATTAGCAATTGCCGACATCAAGGCCTGATTCCAGGGTTCGCTTTCATCGCCAAGGTCAAAGGAAGAGACAATCACGGGAGATTGCCACGTCATCGCATCGTCCCGGCGGTAGTGATGATGATCCGCGATTAAGACACAGCGCAGCGAGGGATGGAGGAGCCTAGCCTGGGTAATCAATCCATCGCCAGAGCCATCTTCAAGGTCAATTGTGCTTAGCAATAAACCCACTTTATTGTCCCTCAGGCAAGCAAGAGCTTCCCTGCCCGTGGTAAAAAGACCGAGAACGGACCGCTTGTAAGTTGCACAGCCGTACATCAACGACAAGAAGAGCTTATTACTCGACACAAAAACGCACCTAAGCTCGACACCCGACCTGAGCAACCCGTCGGCTACAGCACGCTTTAGGCTCCAGTACCTTCGCCTGAGGTGGGGCTGCAGGTTCATGACTTTTGAACCGCTAGACAAAACTTCATATTAACCATAGCAACATCAAGACTATTGTCGAGAGCTAGTCGAGCTGAGCCAAACAGAATGGGCTCAAGCCACTGGCAATTCATTAATGCACCCCTGAAATATCTCGGTCTTCTCAACAAGGGCCCCCCGAAAGCAGGGCCATCCAAGCCAATTCCAGGTAAGCCGCCTCAGGCCCTTCGCAGCCTTTTCGATAGGTTGGCGTTGAGATTCGCCCCCAGGCTTTGACGATCCTGACGCCCCTGCGCTGGGATCTGGCCGATCCACTCCCAGCTCGGGCCCGGCGGTTGCTGGAGCTGGCTCCGGGAGATCCTCCCCTGCTAGTGCAGCTGGATTGGCAGGAGCAGGTTGCCGGCGGGCAGCTCACCAGCCCAGCCCCCTTCCCCCAGGCGCTCAGCCAACACCTCAATGGCGCCGAGCGGACCCGCCTAGGGGCCTTTCGCCTGCCCCAGGACCGTTGGCGCCACGGGCTGGCCCGCTCAGGGCTCAAATGGCTTCTCGCCCAAGTGTTTGGCGTGGAGCCCCTGACCCTGGAGATCGAAACGGGGCCTCGCGGCAAGCCCTATCTGGCCCCCAGTGCTGCCCTGCCGTCCCCACCCCAGTTCAATGGCTCCCATGCCGGCGAGCTGGTGCTGCTGGCGCTCCATCCCAGCCAGGCGGTGGGAGTGGATACCGAAAAGCTGGATCGGCGCTTGGATCGGCAACGGCTGGCGCCGCGCCTGCTTTCAAGCCAGCAGCTAGCGGAACTGGACCGCTTGCCGCCGGACCATCAGCGCGCCCTTCTGCTGCGCCAGTGGTGCCGGCTGGAGGCCCAGCTCAAATGCAGTGGCCAGGGCCTAGCCGGACTGGAGGCCCTGCGGCAGGCCCAAGACGCAAGCCCCCCAGGCGCCAATTTGGTGGATCTGGCCTTACCGGCGGGCTACTGCGGCGCCCTGGCCTGGGCCGAGCCCGCCCTTCAGCCGTTGATGCGCTCGAATTCGGCCAGCACCGAGGCCTGATTGCGCAACAGCCCCAGCAAGTTGAGCCGGTTGCGGCGCACGGCCGGATCCTCCACCATCACCAACACGCTCTCGTCGCCATCGAAGAAGGCCGCCAGGGCGCCAGCGCCCTGGGCCAGACCATCGGCCAGGTCCTGGTAGCGCTCCGTGCCCTTGCCTGAGGCGATCGGCTCTAGGTGCTGCAGCACGGTGAGCATGGCGGCCTCACTGGACTTCTCAAACAGATCCGGCGACACCACCCCCAAAGGCGAGAGCACATCGGCCGCCAGGTCGCCCTTGGCCGCCAGGCGGGCCGCCCGGGTGACCACGGCCTGCAGCGCCGCCAACTGGCCATTGGCGCGCAGGGCCACCAGCAGCTTGGCCCGCTGGCGGGCCTCGGCGGGATCGGCCAGCACCCGCGTCAGGGAGACCCCTTCGCCAGCAACCGCTTGGACCAGGTCGGCCGGCAGGCCCTCCTCCTCCAGCAAGCTGACGAGCCGTTGGCGCAGGAACTCGCCCAGGTCCGCCGCCAGGGCGATGGGGTCCACCTGAAAGGCGGGAAGGAGCTCGGCCCAATGGGCGCAGGAGCGCTGCAGCAGGGCCACGAGATCGAGGCGCCAGCCCTGGTGCCACAGGATCTGCAGCAGGCCATTGCCGGCCCGGCGCAGGGCGTAGGGGTCGGAGGAGCCACTGGGCCGCTCCCCCTTGGCATAGATGCTCAGCAGCAGCTCCAGCCGTTCGGCCAGGGCCACCACCGCACCGGCCTTGGAGCTAGGCAGGCCATCGCCGGCGCCCCGGGGCAGGTAGTGCTCGAGCACGGCCAGGGCCACGGGGCGCGCTTCGCCTTCCGCCAGCAGGTATTTGCCGCCCATCACCCCCTGGAGCTCGGGGAATTCGCCCACCATCTGGCTGACCAGGTCGTGCTTGCAAAGGTGGGCGGCGCGGCGGGCGTGGGCGGCGTCTTGCGCGCCCAGGCCCAACTGCTCAACCAATCCATCGGTGCACCATTCGAGTCGTTCGACCCGGTTGAGCAGGCTGCCGAGCCCCTCGGCGAAGGTGACCCGCGCTAGCTGGTCGCGGCGATCGATGCTGGCCACCGCCCGGTCTGCCGCCACAAAAAACTCGGCATCGGCCAGGCGCGCCTTCAGCACCCGCTCATTGCCGCGCCGCACCGTATCCGTGGCGGCGGGCAAGCTGTTGGCAATGCAGAGGAAGGTGGGCAGCAGGCTGGCGCGGGCATCGAGGGCCAGGGGATCGATCTGGGCCTGCTGGCGATAGAGGGGGATGTAGCGCTGGTGGGCGCGCATCACCGTGCTGAGCACCTCGGCCGGCAGGGCCAGGTAGGCCTCGGGCACCGCGCCTTCGATCAGCAGGGGCGCCTCCACCAGGTCGGTGAGTTCATCGAAGAGCTCCTGGGGCAGGTCGGGGCGGGCCTGCAGGGCGGCGGCGGCCGTCTCCACGGCGGATCGGATCGTGGCGGCGCGGCGCTGGCGATCCACCTCTACCCCAGCCGCAGCAAGGGTTTCGGCGTAGGCGCTGGCCGTGGCGATCGAGAGGCCGGTGCCTCCCGTGGTTCCCCCACCAGCCTGGGCCCCGTGCAGCCGATGGCCCCGGCTCAGGCGGCCGGCACTCACCTGGGGATCACTGCCCGCCAGGGTCACCGGAATCACGGCGGCATCGAGCAGGGCCACCAGCCAGCGCACGGGCCTCGAAAAGCGGCTTTCGCCCTCGGCCCAACGCATGAAGCGTCGGCCCTGCAGGCCCGCGATCCAGGGGGGGATGCAGGCAGCCAGCAGCTCGGCCGCAGGCAAGCCCGGCTCCCGCACCCGGGCAAACACAAAGGGTCCCTTGGCGGTGTCGCGCACCTCCAGGGCGCTGGCCTCGATGCCGCAGCGCTTGGCGAAGCCGATCGCCGCCGGGGTGGGCACCCCATCTTTGAGGGCCTGGGCCGCTGGCGGACCCTTGCGGTCTTCTTCCAGGTCGGCGGCGCTGGCGGCCAGGTCCGCCACCAGCAGGGCAATGCGACGGGGGGTGCTGGTGACCGTGATCTGGCCATGGCTCAGGCGCCGCTCGGCCAGGTCCCGGTGCACCAAGACCTCAAGCTGGGGCAAGGCCAGGCGGGCGAAATCGGCGGGCAGCTCCTCGGTGCCGATCTCAAGCAGAAAGGTCGACACGGGGCAAGCGCAAGCAATGGGCTGAGTTTATGGAGGGGCAGGGGCCTGGGACGCCGCTGGGGTCGTTGCCCCGCTGCCGGCAGGGCGAGCAAGGCCTGCAGCGCTTTTGGGCCCTTGGAACCCGCCTGGAGCCTGGAGCCCGTCGAGCCGGGCAGCTGCCGGCTCCTGTTAGGGAGATGTAACCCCACAACCAAATGGGCTGGTGCGTTTCGCTACGGTCGACCTAGGTAAGGGCGCCGCTGTGACCGTGACTGCTGGGCTGACTTCAGATTCCCCGGACGGCTTGCAGCAGGCGCAGATCCGGGCAACCCGCACCCCCGTAGGGGTACCGCCACTGGTAGTAGGCGATCAGGGGGCCTTTGCCAGCCTGGCCAGCGGCAGCGAGCGCACCAAATTCGAGCAACTCAAGGCCGACAGCGGCTACCTCAAGGAACCCCTAGCCACCGAGCTAGCCAACGACGCCCATCACTTCAGTGATGGCGCCGTGCAACTGCTCAAATTCCACGGCAGTTATCAACAGGACAACCGCGAAAATCGCCAGAAAGGCAAGGACAAGGACTGGCAAATGATGCTGCGGCTGCGCAGCCCCGGCGGCCGCATCCCCGCCAGCCTGTTTCTAGCCATGGATGACCTGGCCGATCGGCTTGGCAACGGCACGTTGCGGGCCACCACCCGCCAGGCCTTCCAGATGCATGGCGTGCGTAAGGGCAACCTCAAGGAGGTGATCGGCACGATCGTGCGGTCCATGGGCTCCACCCTGGCCGCCTGCGGCGACATCAACCGCAACGTGATGGCGCCGGCGGCCCCGTTTGAGACGGGCGCCTACCCGGCCGCCCGCCGCCTCGCCGATGACATTGCCGACCTGCTCGCTCCCACCGCCGCTGAAGGGTCCTACCTGGATCTTTGGGTCGATGGCGAACTCAGCTACCGGATCAAACCAAGCGCGCCGGTGAAGAAGGTGCGCAAGCGCCAATTGGAGGGCGGCGTGTTCAGCGGTGATGTCAACGAGCCCCTCTATGGCTCCACCTACCTGCCGCGCAAGTTCAAGGTCGCCGTCACCGTGCCCGGCGACAACTCGGTGGACCTGCTCACCCAGGACATTGGCCTGGTGGCCTTTGCCTATCCCAACGGCAAGCTGCGCGGTTGCAATGTGTATGTGGGCGGCGGCATGGGCCGCACCCACAACAAGGAAGAAACCTTCGCCCGCACTGCCGATCCCCTCGGCTATGTGGCCGCCGAGCATGTCCTGGATCTGGTGCAGGCGATTGCGGCCGTGCAACGGGACCACGGCGATCGCCAGCAGCGGCGCCATTCGCGCATGAAGTATTTGATCCACGGGCGCGGCATCGCCTGGTTCAAAACAGAACTCACGGGCCGTTATTTCCAGCACCCGCTCAAGGCGCTTCAGAAAGAACCCACCAACAAGCTGCTCGATTACCTGGGCTGGCATCGCCAGGGCCCAAGCACCTGGTTCGTGGGCCTGCCCGTGCTCAGTGGCCGGGTGTCCGGAGCTTTCAAGGCGGGCCTGCGCCAAATGGTGGACACCTACCAACTGGAGATCCGCCTCACCCCCAACCAAGACCTGCTGCTCTGCAACATCGGCACCAGCCAGAAGGCCAGCGTGCGCGCCGCCCTGGCGGCCCTAGGCATCGATAACCCAGGCGAAACCAGCTTGCTGGCCCGCCACGCCCTGGCCTGCCCGGCCCTTCCCCTTTGTGGCCTGGCCGTGACCGAGGCCGAGCGGGGCCTGCCCGCAATCCTGGAGCGGCTGGAGAGCCAGTTGCGCCAGCTGCAGATCGATCGGTCGATCCTGGTGCGCGTCACCGGCTGCCCCAATGGCTGCGCCCGCCCCTACATGGCCGAACTGGGCCTGGTCGGCAGCGGCCCCAACCAATACCAGCTCTGGCTGGGGGGCACCCCCAACCTCAGCCGCCTGGCCGAGCCCTACCTGGAGCGCCTCAACCTCGACGCCCTTGAAACCACCCTGGAACCGCTGCTGCGCGGCTGGGGCGAGGCCGGCGGCCGCGGCAGCTTTGGCGACCACATCCACTCCCTGGGCCGGGAGGCCGTGCTGGCCCTGCTGCCCAAGGAATAATCCGGCATGGGGCTCGGGCCTGGCTGTTAGGGCAGGCGTTTAGGGGCTGCCAGCCAGCGGCCATAGCGGGCGGCCTGGGCGCCGGTGCGCCAGGCCCAGAGTTGGTCTCCCAGGCTGAAATGCCACCACTCGTTGGGGTGCTGGGCAAAACCCGCCGTTTCCATCACCTGGCGCAGCAGCTGGCGCCGGTCGTGCCAGGTGGCGGCCCCACTGCTGGGGTCGGCTAGGGCCGCCGCCGCAAAGTGGTCGGGCTCCGACACGGCGCCAATCGCGTCGATCGGGGCGCCCAGCTCGAGCTGGTGGAACTCGCCGGGGGCCCCCTCGCCAGCCGGGTCCTCAGGCCCCGCCAGGGTCAGGTCCACGGCCGCTCCGGTGCTGTGGGGCGGCGGTGTGGCCGGATCCTCGCTGGGGGGTGCCCAGAAGCGACCCACCTCCGCCCCGATCGCCGCCAGGGCCGCCGAAGGCACCTGGGGATCCACCCCCTGCAGGCGGCATTGCTCGCCAATCGCCTGGGCCACCATGAAGCGCTGCACCGCCAGGGGCCGCCAGGCGTCAAAAATCAGCAGCCGCCAGCCAGGGCGAAGCTCGGCCAAGTGCTGGTCGGCCGCCAGCAGCTGCTGCACCACGCCGGAGCGCAGGCGGAAGGGATCGGCCTGGGCCCCATAGGGGGCACCAAGGGCACCATAGGGGTGGTGCTCCAGCCGCAGCAAAGACGGGGGGATGGGCTCCAGGGGCTCGCCCGATTCCAGGATCGGAATGGGGCTCCAGGGGCGCAGGGCTGGGGCTTGGGAGGTCATGGCTTGGGGGAAGGGTCCAGCACCCGCTGGCGCTGGTGATTCAAACCGGGGCTTCAGGGCGGCCCTAATTGAGCCGATCCACCTGGGTGAGGCGCTGCCGTTGTTCGGCCAGGGCGGCGGCCAGGGCCGGGTGCTCGGCCAGGTCGGGATCGCGGGCCATCAGGGCCTGGGCGGCCTCGCGGGCCTGGTCGAGTACGGCGCCGTCGTTGCTGAGGCTGGCCAGGGCTAAATCCGGTAGGCCCGATTGGCGCGTGCCCAGCACCTGGCCCGGTCCGCGCAGGCGCAGGTCAATCTCGGCGATCTCGAAGCCATCGCTGGAGCGCACCAACACCTCCAAGCGCTGGCGGGCCTGGGCGTTGCGGCTGTCATTGATTAACAGGCAATGGGAGGCCGCCGCCCCCCGGCCGACGCGGCCGCGCAGCTGGTGCAGCTGGGAGAGGCCAAAGCGGTCGGCATGCTCGATCACCATCACGCTGGCCTCGGGCACATCCACCCCCACCTCCACCACGGTTGTAGAGACCAGCACCTGGGTCTCGCCCTTAGCAAAGGCGCCGATCGCCGCCTGCTTGTCGGCGCTGGCTAGGCGGCCGTGGAGCAGGCCCACGGCCAGGTCGGGGAACACCTCCTCGCTCAGTTGGCGATGGACCTCCACCGCCGAGCGCAAGTCCAACTTTTCCGACTCCTCCACCAGGGGCAACACCACGTAGGCCCGCTGGCCCGCCTCCACCTCGCGGCGGATCAGGTCGTAGGCCTGCTGGCGTTCGCCGCCCTTAATCATTTGGGTGCGAATCGGCGTGCGGCCCGGCGGCAATTCATCGATCTGGCTCACATCAAGATCGCCATGGATCGACAGGGCCAGGGTGCGGGGAATGGGGGTTGCCGTCATCGTCAGCAGGTGGGGTTGCAGGCCCTTATTGAGCAGGCGATGGCGTTGGTGCACGCCGAAGCGGTGTTGCTCATCCACCACCACCAGGCCAAGGCGGGCGAAGCGCACCGGATCCTCCAGTAGGGCGTGGGTGCCCACCAAAATTTTGAGGGTGCCGTTGTCGAGGTCGGCCAGCAGCTCGCGCCGCCGCTTGGCGGGGGTGGAGCCGGTGAGCAGGGAGACCGTGACATGGAGCTGGGGCAGCCACTCACACAGCTTTTGGTAGTGCTGGGCAGCTAACACCTCGGTGGGCGCCATCAGGGCCCCCTGGCAGCCGGCATCGATGGCCGTGAGCAACGAAGCAATCGCCACCACGGTTTTGCCGCTGCCCACATCCCCTTGCACCAGCCGCGCCATGGCCTGGTCCCGGGCCAGGTCGGCGTGGATCTCCGCCAACACGCGCCGCTGGGCGCCGGTGAGCGGAAAGGGCAGGATCTTCAAAAAGGCCTGCATCAGGCCCCCGGGCTCGCCGGCGCCATCGGCCGCCCCAGGAGCCCGTTGGGCTGCCAGGGCCAGGGGCGGCGCCGGGTTGACGGTGAGTTGGCGGCGCCGCTGCAGCAGGCCGAGCTGCAACATCAGAAATTCATCAAACACCAGCCGCCGCCTGGCCGCCGCCAGCCGCTCCTGGTCATCGGGCTGGTGGATCTGCACCAGGGCCGTGGGCAGATCAAGAAGCTGCTGTTGTTGCAGCAACGGGCCGGGCAGGGGGTCCCCCCAGGCCTGCACCGCCCCCAGCAGGGATTGGACCGCCTGGCGAACCCGATCAGCGGTGAGCCCCTCGGTGAGCCCATAGACGGGCAGCAGCCGGCCGATCTGGCGGCTCTGCAAGGGCGCATTTGGGCTCTCCAGCACCTCCATCAAGGGGTCCTGGAAGCAGGGGCCGTAGGGGGTTTCCTTGACCAGGCCACTCACCGCCACCGTGCAACCGGCCGGAAACTGGCGCTCCTGGGACTTCAACCAGCCGGGCGAGCTGAAGCGTTTGCCCGCGAAAAACCTCGACACCCGCAGGCGTCCGGTGGGGTCCTGCAGCTGCAATTCCAAGATCGAAAGGTTGGGATTGCGGGGGCTGGTGAAGCTGCTGCTGCGCCGCACCGTGGCCACGATCGTGGCGGTGGAGCCCGGCTCCAGGGAGGTGATGCGCACCAGGTTGGCGTAATCGAGATAGTCGCGCGGGTAGTAGCGAATCAAATCGCGGGCAACGAACAGGCCCAGGGCGGCCAGTTTTTCAGCGGCCTTGGGGCCAATGCCGCGGATCTGACCCAGGGGGGTCTGGGGTTGGAGGCCGGCGAGGTCTGGGCCCGGAGCAGGCACCGGGCTGTCCTGGGGCCGGTTCAAGCGCGGCGGCGCCGGCGGCGTGACCGGCTGCAGGGCCCGCTGGATGTCATGCAGCCGCTGGCGGCTGCGGCGCACCAGGCTCTGGCGGCGGGCCGGACTCAGGCTGTCGTAGAGGCGATAGTCGTCCGCAAGCTGGCCCAGGGCCCCCTGATCGGCGAGCGGCAGGCCGGCCGGGGGCTCGCCGCACTGGCGCGCCAGGAAGCTGCTGAACCGTTCGCGTCGCCCCTGAAGATTGCCAAAACCCCGGTCCGCTTCCAGCTCCAGGGCCTGCTGCAGGGGCCTGGCCCATTGGGTGAAGGCCGCCCCGCCGATTACGGCAGGTGCCGGGGCTGGGGCCGGGGCTCCTGAAAGGGCCGTTTGGCCCATGCCTGGCCCAGGCGAGGCTCCGGCTAGGCGGGTTCGCGGCTGGTTGGGGGACTGTCCTGAAACCACTGCCGCTCTGCCTCAAGGGCCTGCACACGCCGCTGCCAGTAGCGGTGCCGTTGGGCCATTGTGCGCAATCGGGCCCGGTTCTGCTCCAGGCGCCGGCGACAAACCCGCAGGGACGGCGTCTCGAATTCCAGATCGGTTGGCCTAAGCAACAGCGCCACCATCTCCAGCGGCCCGCCGAAGGGGAAGCCCCCTGGGCCCTCAGCGCCAAGGCTGGCGGAGCTGTCGCCTCCAAAAGGCATCTGCAGGCGCACCAAGTTGGCGGGTGCCGGCAGGGGATCGAGCTGGCCCTTGAGCACGGCATCAAGCAGGGCAATCGGCAAGGGGCTACGGGTGATCCCCAGCCGCAACAGCTCACCATTGACCGCATTCGAGAGGTTGCGCAAGCGCCGCTGCAGGGCCCCATCGAGGGCCTCCCACCAGGCCAACAGGCTGGGGGCGTCTTGGGGCATCAAGGAGTCCAGGGCTTGCCAGCCCGCCGGATCCGGGGCCTGGCCAAGGCCTCCGGCCTGGCGCAAAAGGTCGAGACGGATCGCCATCTCCCCGTGCTCGCCCCCCTCTAGCGAGGCAGGGAGCTCGGCCGGGCCATCGGGGCTTGCGTCGCCCGACCCCTGGAGGGACTCGCCCTGTCCAAACTGGGTTTCTGGGCCAGACTCCCCTTGGCCAGACGCAGCCGAACCCGGCTTTGCCAGGCCTGGCGACTCCCGGCCCAGCCCCTCGGCAGCCAGGGCAAACAGAGATTGGAAGAACTGGAAATCGTCGCTCAATCCTTCAGGAATGGCGGACCGTTCGCGCCCGCCGCTGGGACCAGGACCCCGCCGCAAGGGAGGGCGCCTGGGACGACGGGGACCATCGCTGGCGCCCTGGGGACTGGCTAGCCCCTGCTGCGGGGGCGTGGCTCCATCCCCGGGGAGCTGGTCCGGATGGTGCTGGTCCTGCTCGTTGGGGCCCGTGGCGGGCAGGTCATCTCCCGCACCAAGGCCAGGAGGCTGGTCGCCCGAATCGCCTGCGGGGCCAGACGGATCAGCGGGATCACTTGCCTGGTCCAATTCTGCCGCCAGGCCAGGCTCTAGGCCTGGATCCAGGGAAGGGAGGGCCTGGTCCGGATCCCGAGCTGGGCCTTCAGCCGGCTGGGGGCTGGCCTGCTGGACCTCCGGCTCTGCCTCCTCCTCCTCCTCCTCCAGGACCCCATCCGGCTCTGGATCGCTTTGGTGGGCTTCACTCTTGGCGGTAAAACCGGCTAGCCAGGCCCCCAGCCCCTCCAGACCCGAGCCAAAAAGATCAGCGCTGAGGGGTAGATCGAGGCCCAGGTGCACCGAGCCCCGATGCGGGCCAAGGGGACTGTCCCGGGAATCATCTGGTCGCAGGCCCCTGTCCTGGCCTTCAGCCTCGCCGTCCCCCTCGCC
>JAEMQZ010000007.1:34033-43141 GCA_016463595.1 Synechococcales cyanobacterium SupBloom_Metag_052
CCTCGCCAGCGTCATCGCCGTTGCCGGCTGCCAGGGCCAGCAACAGGCGCTGCTGGTCCCGCCGCCGCTGCCGTTGCTGGCGGCTTTGCAGCTGGGAGGACAAGCCCATCAGCTGCTCGACCGTAAGCAGGCAGGTGCAGCGCTGCACCGCCGCCTGGAGCCGCTCCTGCAGCTCCAGGCGGCGGCTGGCACCGATGGCGCTAAAGCGCTCTGGGTAGGTCTGGGTGGCCAGATAGAAACAGGCCTGCTGCACGGCGTGCAACAGGCCCTTGCGCAGCACTTGTAGATAAAGGGCCAGCTGGCGGTAGAGCTCGGGAGAAAGAGCCACGATCAGCTGACGCTGCAGCTCCAGTTGACGCTCGGCCTCCGCCAGGGGGCTGATGTTGGGGTGCAATGGGGCCGCTAGCTCAGGCGGAGATGGTCATGGCGGCGACTTCGGCAGCGAAATCGCTTTTCTCCACCTCAATGCCTTCACCCAGGGTGTAGCGGGTGAAGCGACGGATCTGAACGTTCTCGCCGATCTTGCCTGCCACCTGCTTGACCAACTCCTCCACGGTGATGGCGCTGTCTTTGATGAAAGGCTGCTCAAGGAGGGCGAGCTCCTTAAGACGCTTGCCGATCCGTCCTTCGACGATCTTCACCTTCATGGCCTCAGGCTTGCCAGCCAGGTCATCGCGGCCCATCTCGATGCTCTTTTCGCGATCAGCCACATCCTTAGGGATGTCGGCGGTGCTCACGAATTCGACGTTGGGACAGGCAGCAATCTGCATGGCCACATTGCGAAGCAGGTCCTGAAAGAGATCGCCGCGGGCAACGAAATCGGTTTCGCAGTTGACCTCCACGAGCACACCGACGCGAGCACCTGTGTGGATGTAGCTGCCGATGGCACCCTCGGCGGCGGTGCGACCCGATTTCTTCTCGGCCGTGGCAATGCCCTTCTGGCGCAGCCACTCGGTGGCCTTGGTGGTATCACCACCAGACTCGGTGAGGGCTTTCTTGCAATCCATCATGCCTGCGCCGGTCATATCGCGCAGTTCCTTGACCAGCTTTGCTGAGATCTCAGCCATCGGAGGGCGGGGAGTAGGGAGTTTGGGAGTTGGAGGGAATGGAATCAGGGCCAGATTTCAGACTTCAGCCTTCCTCATCCTCGTAGCCGGCGCGCTGGTCTTGGGCACCGTGGCGACCTTCATTGATCGCATCAGCCAGGCGTCCAAGCACCAGTTGCACCGAACGCACGGCGTCGTCGTTGCAGGGGATGGGCACGTCGCAGAGGTCGGGATCGCAATTGGTGTCGAGCATCGACACCAGCGGGATATCGAGCTTGCGGGCTTCGAGCACGGCGTTGGTTTCCCGGCGCTGATCCACCAGAATCACCACATCGGGCAGGCGGCGCATGTTTTTGAGGCCACCGAGATACTTCTGCAGACGCTCCAGTTCGCGACGCAAAACAGCCGCCTCCTTCTTGGGACGCAGGGCAATGCCGCCGGAGGATTCCATCCGCTCCAGGTCCTTGAGCCGATCGATCCGGGCGCGCATCGTTGTCCAGTTGGTGAGCATGCCGCCCAACCAGCGCTGGTTCACAAACGAAGCACCGCAACGGGTCGCCTCCTGGGCAATCACTTCGGAGGCCTGTTTCTTGGTGCCAACAAAAAGGAACCGCTTGCCACTACGGGCGGCACTGCGGGTCCACTTGTAGGCGTTATTCATGCAGACGGCAGTCTGCACGAGGTCGATGATATGGACCCCGTTGCGCGCGCAATAGATGTAGCGCGCCATCTTGGGATTCCAGCGGCGGGTTTGGTGCCCAAAGTGGGCACCCGCCTCCATCATTTCTGAGAGTGTGACAACAGCCATTGAAGTGGGGGGTTTCGGGTTCGCCTCCACCTGCCAGGGACCATGGGGTTGACCGACGGACCGAAAACCGGCCAGGGGGTCAGGGGCAAGGCCAGGGGCCTAGCCAGCGGCACAGACGCAACTGTCGGTGCCTGGTCACCCGAAACGGACAGGTGTGCGGTTTGTTAGGGACCCAGCCAACCTATCAAATGGGCCCTGGCTGCCAGGCCGGTTTGCCGCCAGGACCCCAGGCCAAGACTCAGGCCAGGCCGGCGGCCCGGGCCTCGGCATAGAGGGCGCGCACGCCGATCCGGTTGAGGGGCAGGCGCAGCAGCTCCAGGGCCAGGCCTGGTTTGCCCTGGCGGATCAACCAGGCCAGCAGGGGGCGCAGGCTGCGTTCATTCAGCAGGCCACCGAGGGTGAGCAGCTCCCAGAGCAGCCGGTGCAGCAGGGTGAACTGGATGATGAAGCGCACCCGGCGGGTGGGGTGCTTGCGGTAAAAAACGAGGCCCATCTTGGCCCGTTCCTGTTCCACCTCAATCAGGCGAGGAATCTGCGCCAGGCTCAGGGCCGGGTGCCAGTGGTACCCCACCGCCTCGGGGCAACGCACCAGCAGCACGCCCAGGCGCCTCAGCCGCTCGCCCAGTTCAAGATCTTCCCAGCCATAGAGGCGGAAGCGGGTATCAAACAGGCCGCTGCGCTCGAGCAGCTGGCGATCAATCGCCACGTTGCCCGTGGCGAAATAGGCCCAGGAGAGATCGCGCAGCTTGTGGGGCTCGCTGCTGGGATCTTCAAAATTGGCCGTGTTAATCACGGCTCCGTAGGTGAAGCAAAGGCGATCGCCGCTGCGCTGCCATTGCTGCTGCAGGGCGGTGGCGTGGGCGAGCAGGAAGCCGCCCGTCACCACCAGATCGCTATCGATAAACACAATTACATCGCCCTTGGCGTGCTCAACGCCCCGGTTACGGCCCTCGGCCGGCCCGCCGTGGTCCTGCTCGATCAGGCGCACGTGGGGGAAAGACGCCGCTTCGGCCCGTAACCAGGCCACCGTGTCATCGCTGGAGCCGTCATCCACCACCACCACCTCGTAGGCGCTGATCGACTCGCCTAGCTGTTGCTGCTCGAGGGCAAGCAGGCATTTGGCCAGGATCGGCCGGCGGTTGTAGGTGGGGATGACGACGCTGAGAAACATGGGTTCGTCGAAACAGCCAAGGGGCAGGACACCTAAAAAAAGGGGGACCCCGCAGGATCCCCACAGCGCAGACCACCCCCGAGGGGGTTTCAGGCCTGCTCAGTCGGCAGCACCGCCGTTGTTGGCCGTGCCGGTCACGCCATTGCCAGCACCTTCGCCGCGGCCGTCGTTACGCAGCTTGCGCTTTTTGAACTTGCGGGCGTAGGCGCGGTTGCGTTCCTGCTTTTCCTTCTTGAGATTCCTGCGCTTCGACATCGGCGGGCCGGTTCGGTGGGAGAGATCCTTCACCATACTCAATTGGAATCGGTGGCCCAGCCGGTAGCCCTAGCTGGAGCCCGCTTCAGTGGCCGCCAAGGCACCCGCTGTTACGGAGTCGGCGGAGGCCGTGTCCACCACCCGGCCATCCTCCATGCGCAGCACCCGGTCGGCCAGATCGAGGATGCGGGGATCGTGGGTGACCATCAGCACGCCGCAGCCCTGCTGCTTGGCCAGGCCGTGCAGCAACACCACCACATCGCGGCCGGTGCGGCTGTCGAGGGCGGCGGTGGGTTCATCGGCCAGCAACAGGCGCGGGTGGGTGGCCAGGGCCCGGGCAATGGCCACCCGCTGCTTCTGGCCGCCGGAGAGGTCGTGGGGGAGCTTGTGCAGCTGGTCGCCCAGGCCCACGGCCCGCAGCCATTCGCGCGCCTGGTCGCGGCGGGCCCGGTAACTGAGGCCAGGGAGCAGGTCGGCGCCCATCTGCACGTTCTGCTCGGCGCTGAGGCAGCGCAGCAGGTTGTGGCCCTGGAAAATCATGCCGATCGAGCGGCGCAGCTGCTGGCGCTCAGCCCGGCTCGAGCCGGCCAGCTCCTGGCCGAACACCTTCACCTGGCCCGCCTGCACCTGGCGCAGGGCCCCCACCAGGGTCAACAGGGTGGTTTTGCCGCAGCCAGACGGGCCGGTCAACAGCACAACCTCGCCGCTGGCAATGGAAAGATCCACCCCTTCAAGCACCTGGCGGCGCATCTTGCCCTCGCCATACCAATGGCTCAGGCCGGCAATCTCAATCGCCGGCGGACTGGGTCGCCCGAGCTGAACTGCAGCTTGATCAGGGCCTAACGGCATGGCTCAGAAAATCTCCGCCGGATCGGCATCACCCAGACGGCGCATGGCCAGGGCGGCCGAGCCCATACACATCACCAGGATCATGGTGAACACCACCAGGGCCCGGTCCGGATCCATTTGCACCGGCAATTTCGTGGCGCCCTTAATCACCCCATAGAGCACCACACCAGCCCCGTAGGCAGGCAGGTACCCCAACACCGCCAGGAGGAATCCCTCCCGCGCTACTACCCCGAGCAGGCTGGTGAGCTTGTAGCCCATCGCCATCAAGGTGGCGTATTCGGGCAGGTGATCACTCACATCGGAATAGAGGATTTGATACACGATCACACAACCAACCACAAAGCCCATGCCTGCGCCCAGGGTAAAAATAAAGCCAATGGCGGTACTGGTGCGCCAATAATCCTTCTCCATTTCAATAAAGCCATTGCGCGTGTACACAATCACGTCCTGGGGCAAATTCTGGCGGAGCCGTTTGGCTACAGCCTCCGGATCAACACCAGGCCGGAGCCGAATCAGGCCCAGCTCAATGCTGCCCGGCGGCGTATTTGGCAGCAGGCTGAGAAAGGTTTCACTGCTGGTAAGCAGGTTGCCATCGGCGCCAAAGGAAGGCCCTACGGCAAAGAGACCTGCCACCCGCAGCCGCTTGCCGGACACTTCGCTTTCGACCGTGCGCCCCTGGCGGAACCAGGTGGCCACCGGGCCGAATTCATTGCGGGAGCGTTCATCAAACAACACCCTCCCTTTTTGGGTGAGTAGGGAGGCCTTGGCCGTGAGGGCCGGATCGTTGAAAAGGGGATCTCTGGGCTCAAAGCCCAGGGCCAGGATCGAGCGGGTGCCGCGGGTTTCCGGGTTGCGCCAGAGCAGCAGGTTCCAATGCACCGGCGAGATACCCAACACAGCAGGGTCTGCGAGGGTTTGCACCAACCGGCGGCGCGGAAAGCCGGCCATGCTGATCGAACTTTTGGTGCGCGGACTCATCAACACCAAATCGGTGTTGAACATCTTGTGCACCGTGACGCTGGCATCAAACAGGGCATCGCGGAAGCCCAGCTGCATGAACATCAAGATGCCAGCAAAGCTGATGCCCGCCAGGGCCACGGCTAGCCGCACCGGTTGACGGGTCAGCAACAACCAGGCCAGGGGAATGCGGCGGCCCGACCAGATCGCCAGCAGCGGATTCACGGCGTGAAGCGGGCGATAATTTTCAGACCAGCCAGCTGGCGCACCCGCTGGATCTCGGCGGGGCTGAGGGCCAGGCGCACCTCCACGACCCGGGCATCGGCATCGCCGGTGGGATCGGTGGAGAGCACTTGGCGCTGGCGCACCTGGGGGCTGATGCGCAGCACCGTGGCCTCCATGCTGCCCAAGAAACCGCCGTTCTCACTAGTGAGAGTTACGGTCTGACCCAGGCGCACCCGGCCGATGTCACTCTCGTAGACCTCGGCCACCGCTTCCATCTGATCGCTGGCACCAATCTCGAGGATGCCGGCCTCGCCCGGCCGCTCGCCCGGACGGGTGTTGATGCGCAGCACCAGCCCATCGATCGGCGAGCGCAACTGGCTCTTGGCCAGGTCGGTGCGCACCTTGCGCAGCTCGGCCTTGGCCTCCTGGAGATCGCCGCGCAGGTCCACGACCTTGATCTCGCGGGCTTCGAGGGCGCCGATCGCGATTGCACCGCGGCTGGTGAGCTGGCGATAGCGGCTGGTTTCGCGATCCAGCAGATCGAGCTGCTGCTTGAGGCTGGTCATGCGGGTCAGCAGGAGATTCTCCTGGGCCAGCAGGGTCGGCCGGTTATCAAAACTGGCCAGCACCTGGCCCGATTGCACGGGCTGGCCCTCCTGCACAAACAGCGCGCTGAGCCGCGGCGAAGCGCCGAAATCGGTGACTGGAGCCGCCAGCTTGCGGATGTCTCCAGCCGGCTCCAGGCGCCCCAGGGCTGAAACGGCCTCAAGGGCGGGCGGCGTAGCAGGCTGGGAGCTGGTGGCACCGGCCCCTGGGGCGGTAGCCGTGGTCTGTTGGCGCCGTTGCAGCACTCCAACACCAACCGCCACCGCCACCACGGCGGCCACGGCGATCACCAGGGGCCTGCGGCTGAGGGCAAAGCCGGGCGAACCCTTCACCCCAGCAGCGGATCGTCGAAGAGCAGCTCCTCGATGTAACGGTCCGCCCACTGGGGGTTGAAGGCCTTCTCCAACACCCGACGGGTCTTGTCGTTGCGTTTCTGCTGCCTGCAATAGGAAAGCTGTCCCGCGTGCCTGGCCACAGTAAGAGGGTGGTCGCTGGCCTGGGGCTCGGCGCTACGACAGGCCTGGCTCAGCACGGTCAAAAAGCGGTCCACCTCCTCCACAAACTGCAGTTCCTCGGCCCCATCGGCCGGACGCACGAAGCGCACGAAGGGAGAGAAGATCGAAGCCCAATCCGGCAGTTCGCGCTCCTGGCTGTAGGTGAGGCGGGGCAGGGCCGAAAGGGGGCCGGCGATGCTCTCGGGCAGGGCCGGGCCCACCGGCGAGAGGTCGGCAATAGCTGCCGACACCACGCCCCGGCCAGCGACGATGTCGGCGCCAAAGACGGGCAGATCGAAACGGGGATCGGGGAAGAAGACGCAATGGAGGATCTGAAGCCCTGCCCCAAGGCGGGCGGTTTCTAGGTGGAGCTTGCGCAGCCCCCGGCAACGGCGCAGTTCATTGCGGATGAACAGGGCCTCGCCATCGAGACTGCCGCTGATCGCTTCGAGCTCGGGGTCGATGGCCAGGGGCTCCAGTTCCGGCAAACCCAACCAACAGGCGCGAATGCGGCCTGCCAGGGCATCCATCAGGGGGTGGACCCCCAGGGTTGGACCTGGGGTGGGGCCTGGGGCTGCGGTCGTCAACGCTGGATCTGTGGCAGGGCGGTTCTGATCCTGACAACAGGATCGCCATCCAGCCAGCAGAATGCAGGTCCTGACACGCGGCGTCACGCATTTGGTGGTTTCGCAAGTGGTCTCGGAGGGGGGAGTGCCCGTGGCTTCGACCTTGACGACGGATTTGGTTTCAGGCCGCACCAGCCTGGGCGAGCCCCAGCAGCGGCGCCTGGGCCAGGGGGCCGCGGTGGTGAGCCTGGACCTACCCCAGGCACCCGTGACCTGCCTGGACTTCTGGTGCCGCGCCGGCAGCGCCGCCGAAACGCCGGCCGAATCGGGCCTGGCCCATTTCCTCGAGCACATGGTCTTCAAGGGCAGTGAGCGCCTCGGGGCCGGCGAATTTGACCTGCGGGTCGAGGCCCTAGGCGGCAGCAGCAATGCCGCCACGGGCTTCGATGACGTGCACTATCACGTGCTCGTGCCCCCCAGCGCCGCGGCCGAGGCGATCGACCTGCTGCTCGATTTGGTGTTGGCGCCCCGGCTCGATGGCCAGGATTTCGACATGGAGCGCCAGGTGGTGCTCGAAGAGCTAGCCCAGAGCGAAGACCAGCCCGAAGAGGTGGCCTTCCAGCAGTTACTGAGCCGGGCCTGCCCGGGCCACGCCTATGGCCAGCCGATCCTGGGCCGCCGCCAGGCCCTCGAAGGCCACCGGGCCGGGGCCATGGCCGCCTTCCACGAGCGCCTCTACCGGGCTGACAACTGCTGCCTGGCCGTGGCCGGACCCCTGGGAGACGGAGCGATTTGGGAGCACCTCGAGAACTCCGCCCTGGCCAGCTTGGCCAGGTCTGACCAGCCCCTATCGGCCGATTCTGGACCCTCCTCGCTGCAGTTACACCCAGGTTCCGACACGGTGGCGCTGCCGCGCCTCGAGGCGGCCCGGCTGCTGATGGCCTGGCAAGTCCCCGCCGCCGGCGACCTGGAGGCCGTGATCGGTTGCGACCTGCTCACCACCCTGCTGGCCGAAGGCCGGCGCAGCCGCCTGGTGGCCCGCCTGCGCGAGCAGCTGCGACTGGTGGAAAGCATCGACCTCGACCTCAATGGCCTCGAAGCCGGCAGCCTGGTGTTGTTGGAGGCGGTGTGCGAGAGCGAGCACTTGCCGGCCGTGGAAGCGGAAATCAAAAGGGTGATCCAGGAGCTGATCGCAGCACCGCCGCCCCTGGCGGAAGTGGAGCGGGCCAAGCGCCTAGTGGGTAACGGCTACCGCTTCGGCTTGGAGTCCGCTGGCTCGGTCGCTGGCCTGTTGGGCAACAACCACCTCTGGGGCCGGCACCAACCGATCCAGGCTCCGCTCGATGCCCTGGCCCATTGGGATCCCCAGCGGCTATGGCACGAACTAACACCCCTGCTCGATCCCGAGCGGGCCTTCTGCCTGCGGGCCCTACCAGCATGAGCGTCCTGACCAGCAGCGCCGGGCCTACCGCCAGCGCGGGGTCCCTCGGCGGTCCCCGGTCCAGGTCCGTAGTGCCCGGGGGATGCCCCCTGTGGGTGGTGCAGCGGCCCGGCCCCGAAATTGTGTCCGCCAAGCTCTGGATCCGGGGCGGCAGCAGCTCCGACCCCAAGGGCCAGCGGGGCAGCCACCAGCTGCTGGCCGGCCTGCTCAGCCGTGGCTGCGGCGACCACAGCGGCGAGGCCCTGGCCGACCAGGTGGAAGGCCTGGGAGCTGGCTTGCGCTGCGAGGCCTCCGAAGACGGCCTACTGATCAGCCTGAAATGCGCCGCCGCCGACGCCAGCCAGCTCCTGCCCCTGCTGCTGACCCTGGTGCAGAAGCCCTGGCTGCTCCACGACCAGATCGACCTGGAGCGCCAGCTCAACCTGCAGGCCCTCCAGCGTCACCGCGAAGATCCCTTCCAGCTCGCCCACGACAGCCTGCGCCAGCAGCTCTATGGCGATGGTCCCTATGGCCACGATCCCCTCGGCGTCGAAGCCGAACTGGCGGCAATCGCCCGGGACGGCCTCAGCCAGCAGGCGACCCAGCTGGGGCGCCAAGGGGCCGTACTGGTGCTGGCCGGCCAGCCCCCCGCCAACTTGGAGGAGCTGCTCACCCGGGAAATCGGTCCTGGGGGCTGGCCCACCCAGGCCC
>JAEMQZ010000135.1 GCA_016463595.1 Synechococcales cyanobacterium SupBloom_Metag_052
GATTGGCAGCCAATCCCTAGAACCCAGTTCTAATATCTTGATACGCTTCAAGTCCAGACTGGTCGACGGGCCCACTCCATGGCAGAGACCAGCCCAGAGCTCCAGCAAAACCCCAACCCAAGCATCCTCCAGAACGGCAGGGTCGAGCGACCCTGGGGTTGGTTCGAAGGCCTGGGCTCCGGCGAGGGCTACCAGGTGAAACGGCTCTTGGTGCAAGCCGGACATCGCATCAGCCTGCAGCGGCACCAGCACCGCAGCGAACACTGGGTGGTGGTGTCAGGAGATGGCTGGCTTGAATCTGATGGACGCAACACCCCAGCCGAGGCGGGCACCTGCCTGGCCATCCCCCAAGGCGCCATCCACCGAGCTAGCGCTGGAGCCAACGACCTCCTGATCGTCGAGGTGCAACACGGCCGCTGGCTCAGCGAGGACGACATTGAGCGCCTTAGCGACGACTACGGCCGGGTGGACGCCCAGGGCCCGGCCAGCTGAGGCGGCCAGGCCAAGCCAGCCTGGCCAGACGGCTTTAGCAATCGTCACGGTGGGGCGCACTTGAGGTGATAAACTTTCGTTTCACCCTTTGCTTTAGGGCAAGGCAGTTTTTTGAACGTGCTGTGACCCAGCGCTGATCGCCACCTAGGCCACGGCCAGAGGTTTGAGCAGCTTCGGATCAACGTTCAACGGGTATCTGCCGGCCTGCGAGACGAGGATTTTCCAGGCCCAAATCACTTGACCAAGACTCCTGCTTGCGAGAGCGTCAGCTCCTCGGTAGATCTCAGCGCCACAGACCCGACGACCTTTGCTGACAACGAGAGCGCATCGATGGATGCGACGGACAGCACCCCAGGCCAAGGCGCAACCCCTGAGGTTGCCCAAGATTCCACCCCTGCTCCCAGCATCCAGGAGGCAGCCGTGGCGATCACGTCTGAACCTTCCTTGCCTGCTGCCGCCCCAGTCACCAGCGCCCTGAAGGCAACGCCCAGCGAAGCCCTGGCCAGCGAAGCGCCCGACCTAGAGGACAGCGTCGCCGAACCGGAGAATGGGTTTGCCAATTTCGGCTTCGCCCCGGAACTGCTGCAAGCCCTAGTTGACATTGGCTACCAACAGCCCTCGCCGATCCAGAAAGCGGCGATCCCTGAGCTTCTCCTAGGCAGGGACTTGGTTGGTCAAGCCCAAACGGGTACGGGCAAAACGGCCGCCTTCGCCCTGCCCTTACTGACTGCAATTGACCCCAACCAACGCACTCCCCAGGTGCTGGTGCTCGCCCCCACCCGGGAACTGGCGATTCAAGTGGCAGAAGCCTTCAACACCTTCGCCGCCAAGATGCCCCACCTGCGGGTGCTGCCCGTCTACGGCGGTGCCGATTTCCGCGACCAGATCGCCCGGCTCAAGCGCGGCGTCCAGGTGGTAGTTGGCACTCCCGGCCGGGTGATGGACCACATGCGCCAGGGCACCCTGGACCTCTCTGGCCTGCGCACCCTGGTGCTCGATGAGGCCGATGAGATGTTGCGCATGGGCTTCATTGACGATGTCGAATGGGTGCTTAGCCAGCTCCCAGAGAAGCGCCAGGTGGTGCTGTTCTCGGCCACCATGCCGCCCGAAATTCGCCGCATCTCGCGGCAATACCTTAACGATCCCGCCGAGATCACGATCCGCCAGAAGGGCGACGATGCCAGCCGCATTCGCCAGCGTTACATCACGGTGAACGCGCCCCAAAAACTTGAGGCCCTCAGCCGGGTTCTGGAAGCGGAAACGAAGGAAGGGGTGATTATTTTTGCCCGCACCAAGGCGATCACCGTGGCGGTGGCTGAATCCCTGGAAGCCAAGGGATACGACGTGGCCGTACTCAACGGTGACGTGGCCCAAAACCAGCGGGAACGCACGATCGACCGTCTTAGAAGCGGCCATGTCAGCGTGCTGGTGGCCACCGATGTGGCTGCCCGCGGCCTAGATGTGGAGCGCATCACCCTGGTGGTGAACTACGACATTCCGTTCGACTCCGAGGCCTACGTCCACCGAATTGGCCGCACCGGCCGGGCCGGCCGCACCGGAGACGCCATCCTCTTTCTCACCCCACGGGAACGTCGCTTCCTAGGTGGTATGGAGCGGGCCGTAGGGCGGCCAATCGAACCGATGGAGGTTCCCAGCAACGCCACCATTAACCAGCACCGCCTCGACCTGCTGCGCCAGAAACTCACCACCGCCCTCAATCCCTCAGACGACAGCCGCCGCGAAGAGCTGGCCCTGCTGGCCGAAATTCTGCAACGGGTGAGCCAGGAACAGGAGGCGACCCCCGACCAACTCGCCCTTGCGGCCCTGCGCCTAGCCGTGGGAGACGCTCCGCTGCTGGTTCAAGGCGACGAAAACTGGATGCGCCAGCAAGCCCCCATGGGACGCAACGACCGCGGCAACGACCGGGGGGAGCGGGGTGGCGATCGCCGTGATCGCGGCAGCGAGCCCCGTACCCGCGTAGGCCAGGCCGGCGGAGCCCCCGCCCGCGGGGGTTTCCGCTCCGAGGACAGCCAGCCGGAAGAGAACATGGAGCGCTTCCGCATCGAAGTGGGCTGGAGGGATCGGGTGAAGCCCGGCAACATCGTGGGCGCAATCGCCAATGAGGCTGGCCTCGGCGGCCGCAGCATCGGCCGGATCCAGATCTTTGACGGCCACAGCACCATTGACCTGCCCAAGGGCATGCCTGATGAAGTGTTTAACTCGCTCAAAAGACTGCGTGTGATGAATAAGGAACTTCAGATCAGCCGCCACCAGGATTGAGACCTAACGGGCTGGGGACCTCTCCCCAGCCCCAC
>JAEMQZ010000136.1 GCA_016463595.1 Synechococcales cyanobacterium SupBloom_Metag_052
GCCAAGGAGCGTTGGGGTCGCTGGCTCAACATGGGCACCAACCTTTGACATGTCATCCCAGAGATGTAGTCCGATCAACAGCACCCTGGCGACGCTGGCGGAGTTGAATCGCTCCAGTTGCAGCCTTCGGCCTTGGCCTTCCTCCATCTCCAGACAGAAGCCGGCTGTGGCCTTGCGATTGGGGCCTTTCCCCGCTTCCGCTACGACGCCCGCGGCGGCAGCGGATTGGCCGCCCTGGGCCGCAGTGGGGACTTGGGCTGGCAGAGCGTGCGCTTCGATCCGTCGCTCCTGAACATTCCAGCCCTGAGCTGGCGCAGCACCCGCGTTCTCGGCCTACCCCTACCGCCAGGACTGTCGATCACCATTGAACCTGAACAGCTCGAAGGCCAATGGCACCCCAGCAGCGGCGAAGTGCAACTGGAGTTTCGATCCCGTTTTTGTTTTTCCCTGGCGGGTTGTTACCAAGCACCTGACCTCATCGTGCACACGCGCTTGCATAGCGAAACGGCCCAAGGGCAGCGGCACCAGGCCCAGGGGGAACGGATTGGGACCGATGGAAAGGCCCTATTGGTCGGGATCGCCCAGGTACCCCGAACCGGTGATAGCTGGTTTGATCAATTTTTAGGCCTGCCAGATGAGGCTCTAGCGTTATTGCGCTGCCGCCTCATTCTTAGCAGAACGGAAGACGGACAGGCCGAATTCCCGCCCATGGGGCACCCTTAAAAAGCCCGCACCACCGATTGCCCTGTTCCATCAAGCCCCCTGGTGGTTAGACGTGATTAGCCTGGGCTGACGTTATCTTTCCTGGCAGTCACCGCCTGTCAGCCTTTCGCAGAGGGAGCTGGCTTTGCCATTAACGCAGCCAAAAGCCCATCCACCTTCTCTCGTTCTGGGGACGGTGATAGGGCTGGTGGTGCTGCTTGCGTGAGCTTGGCTGCGGCTTCCAACGCGTCGACCCGCTTTGCCAAGGCAGCTAGCCCTTCCGCCAACTCGGAAGTGTTACTTGCTAGCGACTCTGATGCCTTACCACTAGTTGTTGCTAGGAATTGCTCGATGGCTTGGCCAACCAAGCTTTCAATAGTTTGCTGACGGATAGTGGCCGCTTTTTTGAGCTGGTTTGCTAACTCCTGCTCGATGAGGCAGTTGAGCGGAACGGCAGGCATGCAACTCGTGGAAGGCTGGTCCCATGATGCCTCCTCAGGCAAGGTGGCCCTCCACTTTCAGTCCCTCCGGTTTTCAAGGTGGGTTGTTGATCACCTCGGTAGGGGCTGGATCCTGGGGCCCTAACTCAGGGGGGTTGGGCTCGGTCTCAGGGCCAATCACGTCGACAGAGGCCCGCTGAACGATCAGGCGATACCGAATCGGTTGCTGCTGGTTGATGAAAGCCTGCACATCAGCCACCTGCCGTGCCGTTGGCAGCCGCGGATTGGTGACACGCACAGCGGCACGAATCAACGGTGGATTCTGGGTCCAGTCAATTAGTACATTGATCAGCTCGGAATCCTTGCCAAGGGTGAGGGTACGGTTTTTGAGAGATGCCGTGATCGCTTGCTGAATTTGGTCGAGGACTGCTGCCCGGCGGGCCTGGGCCACGAGCGATAGAAAGCTGCCAGACAGGGGAATCAGCAGCAGCCCCGTGAGGAGCAGGCTCATCAGGCCCAGACGACTGCGCCAGAGATTCAGCCGCAGCTCAGGCTGGCAGACGGCCAAAGTAACCAGTGCTCCGCTGAGGATTCCAAGCAGGTTGGCGGCAAACAAAAGGGCCGCCCCGAGGGCCTCACTCCATTGCGCATTGGCCAGCAACAACCCCAAGGCACAGACCGGTGGCACAAGGGCCACTGAGATTGCTGTGCCGGCTAAGGAGCTGATGGCTTTGCTGCTCACCGATGCGTAGGCGGCGATTGCCCCAGCCACGAGGGCCACGCCAAGATCCAGGAGATTGGGCTGGGTGCGCGCCGCCACTTCCGAGCCAAGGATCGGCAGGCCCACGGAGGCGCCCAGTAGCACCGACAACAACACCGTGATGGCGATGCCGATCAGCAGGGTGAACAGGGCCCGCCCCACCAGGAGCAAGCGCCCCTGGAGAATTCCAAACGCCGCTGCCCGCAGCGGCAACATCCAGGGGGCGATCAACATCGCGCCGATCACCACGGCGCTGCTATTGGCCAGCAGGCCGAGGGTGGCGATGGCCCCGGCCGCCAGGGTCAGCACCAAGAAGGGCTGATCAAAGTGAGCGTCGAGCTCAAACTGTTCACTAAGTAGTTGTTCATCCATTACCGCTTCGCCAACACAGGTACAAGCAGATCACCGCATTCCAATGGTGCCTGATGCGCAGTCCAATTGGGTCTTGATGCGCGCGCTAATCCCTTGAAACCATAACGGCCTGCTCCAGATCGCCTGGGGAAGGTCGCCCACAGCGGTGCTGAGGCTGCTGTCGTCAAAACGAACACTGCGCTGAATTCAGCCTCAGAGTTCGCCAATCTGCCAACCTTCACCGTTCTGGCCGATGGGGCCAACGCGGAGGGAGTCAACCCACCTAGGGAACCTTGGCTAACTTTTTGGTGATGGCAAGACTGACTGCCTTAAACGGCGAAACCGGTCCTAATCCCCGTGCACACAAACGCGCGCAAAGGTGAAAACAAGCCAGAACTCAGTCCAACCTCCGCTTCCTGGCAGGAGCAGAGAGACAGACAAAGCCAGGCTTCTCTAGACGCCCCCTGTGTGATTCGAACACACGACCGGCTGCTTAGAAGGCAGCTGCTCTA
>JAEMQZ010000137.1 GCA_016463595.1 Synechococcales cyanobacterium SupBloom_Metag_052
CCTCCCCCCTGGCCGCCGCCGCCCTCGCGGTTGGAACTGCTGGGGGCGCCCGGCACCGTCAGCTTGGTGCCGATCTGGAGGCCCTTGGGATCCTTGATGCCGTTGAGTTGCAGCAGCCGATCAACGCTGACGCCATAGCGAGCGGCGATGTCCGAGAGCGTTTCGCCCGGCTTCACCACAACCTCACCCGCCAGCCCGGGCAGGGGCAGCAGCAGGGCCAGGGCCAGGGCGACAGCGGAGCGGCGCATGGAGGGAAAAACGGCTGGTTGAACCTTACGGAGAACCGGGGAGCGCGCCAGTGTCCTGGGCACCGATTCCGCTGTGAAATCCCCCGCTTTCGCCAAGGGAGGGCCGCCGCCTGGGCCCGAACCCTCAGCCCAGCAGGCGTTTCACCAGGTTGAGCTTGCTGCCGTAGGGCGGGTAACGGAAGGGCAAATCGAAGGCAAAGGGGCGCCGCAGCAGGCTGCGTTGGTGGGAGAAGGTGTCGAAGCCCGCCTGGCCGTGGTAACTGCCCATGCCACTGCTGCCGACGCCGCCGAAGGCCAGCTCCGCCAGGCCCGCCTGCATCACCACATCGTTGCGGCAATAGCTGCCGGAGCTGGTGCCGGCCAGCAACTGGCGCTCCGCGGCATTGCTGCGGCTGAATAAATAGAGGGCCAGGGGCTTGGGCCGGCTGTTGATCGCCGTGACCGCTTCGGCCAGGGACTCCACGCCCAGGATCGGCAGCAGGGGGCCAAACAGTTCGGAGGCCATCAGGGGATCGCTTGGGTCATCCACCGCCAGCAGGGTGGGGGCGATGCGCAGCTGCTCCGGATCGCTTTGGCCGCCAAAGAGGATCTGGCCCTTCAGGCGGGCGCCCTCGAGCAGGGCCGAGAGCCGCTCAAATTGGGCCCGGTTGACGATCCGGGCCAGGTCGGGCGATTGCAGGGGATCGGCGCCGAAGCAGGCCGTGATCCGGCTGGACAGCCGCCCGACCAGCTCCTGGCGAATCGGCTCCTCCACCAGCAGGTGGTCGGGGGCGACGCAGGTTTGGCCGCCGTTGATGGCTTTGCCCCAGACCAGGCGCTTTGCTGTGGTCTCCAGGTCGGCATCGGCGAGCACCACTGCCGGACTCTTGCCGCCCAGCTCCAGGGTCACGGGGGTGAGGTGGGGGGCTGCGGCCGCCAGCACCAGCCGGCCGACCCGCTCGCCGCCGGTGAAGAAGATGTGGTCAAAGCGCAGCTGCAGGAGCTCCTGGGCCACCTGGCCATCGCCCTGCACCAGCCGCACCACGGCCGGATCGAGGTGGCGCGCCACCAGCTCCGCCAGCAGGGCCGCCGTGGCGGGGGCGTGCTCCGAGGGTTTGAGCACGGCCGTGTTGCCCGCCGCCAGGGCACTCACCAGGGGCTGGAGCAGCAGGTGGAAGGGATAGTTCCAGGGGCCGATGATTAAGACGCAGCCCAGGGGCTGGGCCTGGGTTTCGGCCCGGCCGGGTTGGAGGCTGAGGGGCACGGCCGCGCTCCGGGGCGCCAGCCAGCGGCGCAATTTCGCTCGGGTGAGGCGGATCTCCTGGCGCACGGCCACGAGTTCAAAAAAGGCCTCCACCGGCGGCTTGCCCAGGTCGGCGGCCAGGGCGGCCAGCACGGCGTCTTCCCCCACGGCGCAGAGGCGCTCTAGGCGATCGAGTTGCTCCAGCCGCCAGGCCAGGGGCAGGGTGTCCCCCTGGGTCACCCGCTGGCGCAGGGCCGCCACGGTTTGGCCAGTCACGGTTTCGCTAGTCACGGAGTTGCCCGTAGGCGATGCACTGCTAACCAATGCTGCCGGCATGGCGGGGGTCTGGGACATGGCCCAAAAGTCTGACGGGTGCGGCGCCTGAAGGTGGCTTTGGCTGAACCAGAGAGGACCTCTCCCAGGCCCTAGCCTCAGCCCGAGTGGCCCTTGCATCCATGGTTGGCACGCCTCCCCCCGCCCTGAACGGATCCACCGTGGGTGCCACCGTGGATGCCGCCCTAGGTGCCTCCATGGAGGTGCTGGAGCTGTTCCCCCGCTATGTGCTGAAGGGCAGCCTGCCCCCGGCCCTGCTGATGGCCCTATGCGAGCTAGCCACAGAGGTGCTGAAGGCGCCGGAACGCAGCCCCGACGCCTCGCGCAAACTGGCCGGCCAGCTGGCCCTGCAGCTGGAGCTCGGCCCCCAGCAACCGGCGGTGCAGGAGTTGTGCCGCGAGGTGATCCTGCCGGGTTGTGAGCGCTGGATTCGCCATGTGATCGATCGCCAGCCGCCCCAGGGCCGGGGCCCCTGGACGGAGGGCCGCTACGGCCTGCAGATCATTGATGTATGGCTGAATGTGCAACGGGCCGGCGATTACAACCCCACCCACACCCACGGCGGCAGTTTTTCCGGGGTGCTGTTTTTACAGGTGCCCCCCCAGATCAGCGGCGCCAGCTTTGATGGCCAATTGTGTTTCCATGGCCCGGAGGAGTGGCACATCCAAAGCTTCCGCACCGGCATGGCGGAGTACGTGCTGCCAGTGCCCGGCGAGTTCTATGTGTTCCCCGCCTGGCAACCCCATTCGGTGCCCCCCTTCCGCGGCGAAGGCGAACGCTGGTCGTTGGCCTTCAACGTGGTGGCCGTGCCCAATCCCGTCGGCGCAGCCAGGCCCCCCCAAATGCCCCTGGTAACGGGTTTGCCAACCGGTGGGGGCAATCCGCTGGGGGCTAATCCTGCGAACCTTGCCGGCAATGTGTCGTTGTCCAGCGGGCGCAAGCGGCCGCCGGGTTTTTAGGG
>JAEMQZ010000008.1 GCA_016463595.1 Synechococcales cyanobacterium SupBloom_Metag_052
GCCCCGTTCAGGCCATGTCGTCGCTGAAGTCTGAGATCACTTCGCCGTTGAAGAAATCGGCCAGGCGCTTGGCCTTTTCATCGATGCTGCCGGGCAGGGCCCGCTGGGCTGGGAGCTCCACGGGAGTCGGCGCCGCTGCGGGTGGCGCGGCAGTGGCGATGCCTGCAGGCGTCGGCGCAGGGGCTGGTGTCACCACCGCCACCGCTGCCGTCAAGGCCACCGCGATCGGAGTCGCTATCTGGCCTGGGGAATGGGGTTCGCTCTGGGGTCTGGGGGCTGGCGGCGGCACGGCCTTGGCTGGGGTTGCCGTGCTCTGGTGGCCTTCGGCGCCTTCGAGGATCACTTGGCGCGGGCTGCCGAGGGCTGCTTGCATGGCCCGCTCCAGCAGGGGCAGGCGCCCTTGCACCATCGCCATCCAGTTGCCGGCCACCCGCACCACGGCCCGTTGGCCGTCCAGCCGCACCAAGGTGGCCTGCTGGGACAACAACATCCGGGTGGAGGGCAGCTCCAGGCCGGTGAGGATTTGTTGCCAGAGCTCCGGCAGGTTGGCGCCCGCCGTTGGTCCGCCTTGGGCGGCTGGAGCCGGTTCCGGGCTCGTCGTCGGGGCTGGATCAGGGGCTTTTGCTTGGCCGCGGGCCTGGGGGCTGACAGGAGCGCTCCCCATCGGCGCAGCTTGGACTGCAGCCGTGCTTTGGCCTGGGGGCGCGCTGACCCCGGTCGGTTGGGCCAACAGGCCCAGCACCAGCACCTCCAGCCAGAGGCGCGGCTGGACGCTATGGCGCAACTGCTGTTCGCTGCCCTTGAGCTGGCTCTGCCATTGCAGCAACTTGGCCGTGCCCAACTGCTGGGCGAGCTCGGGCAGTTGGGGCCGGAACTGGGGCGAAAAGCTGGTCAGTTCCAGCCGGTCTGGGGCAACCGCCGCCAGCACCAGGTCCCGCAGCAGGCTGGTCAGGCCCTGCAACACCGCCGAGGGTTCGCGGCCCCGGTCGAGCAGCTCCCGGCAAGCCTCCACCACCCCCAGGGGTTCAAAGCGGGCTAGGGCCGTGGCCAGGGCCAGGAGCTCCTGTTCCGGCACCGCCCCCACCAGCTCCCACACGGCCATCGGCTCGATCGGTGCCGGCAGCAGGCTCAGTTGGTCGAGCAGGCTCTCGGCATCGCGCAGGCCGCCCTGGGCCCGTTGGGCCACCACATGCAGGGCTTCGGCAGTAATGCCGATTTGCTCTTCCGTAGCGATGTAGCGCAGGTGGCCTTCGAGGGCCTCCAAGGGGATGCGGCGGAAATCGAACCGCTGGCAGCGGCTCAGGATCGTTGGCAGCACCCGCTGGGGATCGGTGGTGGCGAGCACGAACACCACCCGCGGGGGCGGCTCCTCCAGGGTTTTGAGCAGGGCGTTGAAGGCGGCCGTCGAGAGCATGTGGCACTCGTCGATCACATACACCTTCCAGCGGGCCTGCACCGGCGCAAAGCGGGAGCGCTCGATCAGTTCGCGGATGTTGTCCACCCCGGTGTTCGAGGCGGCATCGATCTCGATCACGTCGAGGGCGTTGCCGGCGGCGATGCTGGTGCAGAGGGCGCAAATGCCGCAGGGATCTGGGGTGGGGCCGTCGCCACTGATGCAGTTGAGCGAGCGGGCCAGGATGCGGGCGCTGGAGGTTTTGCCCGTGCCCCGGGGCCCACTGAACAGGTAGGCCGGCGCGATCCGGTTCTGGCGCAGGGCGTTGCCCAGGGTGGCGGCGATCGCCTCCTGGCCCACCAGCTGGTCGAAGGTTTGGGGCCGGTACTTGTGGTGCAGCGGCTGGTAGGCCTGGCTCATGGGTCGCTGCGTCCGCACTCCGTCCCCGCGAACGGTCGGACCCTGAGGCTAAACCTCATGGCCCTTGACCAGCTGGTCAAGCCGCTGTTGCAACTCCTCCACCTCGCTGAGTTTGTCCTCCAGGCGCTGGGCCGCCAGCCGCAGTCCTTCGAAGCCCTGGGCGCCGGTCCCGGACCTGGTGGGGCTGCCCTGGCCCCAACGGGATTCCGCCTTGGTGAGTTCCTGCTCCAGGGCCTGTTGCAGCCTGAGGCGCAGGCCTTCGAGCTGCTCCAGGCTGCGCAGCGCCAGCTCCCGGCCCTGCCCAATCGGCAGGCCATCGAGCCGCAGGTCCTGGCGTAGCAGCAGCCGAACCCCGGCCAGCAGGGCGGCCGGCACCATTTGGCCCAGGGCTAGGGCGCCGAGACTGCCGGTCTGCAGCCAGCCCTCCACCTGGGCGCTGCGGTGACGGCCGGTTTTGCACCAGTGGGCGAAGTGCTCGCAGTTGTTGAAGATCAGGTTGTAGCGCTGCTCGCCCAGGCGGCCCAGGGCCCGGTGCACGCTCACCCCGGGCGGCGAGCAGCTGCCGGGGGGGTAAGGGACCGTGGACACTGGCTGACCGAGGCTGAAGTCCTGCAGGGGGCTGCGCAGGATTTGTCGACCCTCCAGGTAGTGGGCGACCGTGCCATCGCCTAGGTCGATGCCGTGGTGCACGAAGAGGCCGTGCTGGCGGGGCACCTTGAGATGGTCGGCGCTGGCCAAGGCAGGAGGACCGATCAGGGAACCGGAAAGGGACGGGGAATCCGGTGGAAGCTTCAGGCTGACTCGCGCTTGTTCCGGTCGGCCTTGCTGCTGGGGATCTCCAGCACCTTGGCCTTGCTGCGCTGCTCCACCATCTCCTGGGTGATTGTGAAACTCTTGACCTCCGTGCTGGAGGGCAGGTCGTACATCACATCGAGCATCAGCTCTTCGATGATGCCGCGCAGGGCGCGGGCACCGGTCTTGCGGCGGTGGGCCTCGGCGGCGATCGCCTGCACGGCCCCCGGTTCGAATTCGAGGCGCACGTTATCCATGCTCAGCAGGGTCTGGAACTGCTTGACCAGGGCGTCGCGGGGGGTGGTGAGAATCGATTCGAGGGCTTGGCTGTCCAGGGGTTCGAGCATGGCGCTCACCGGCAGGCGGCCAATGAATTCCGGAATCAGGCCGTAGCGCACGAGGTCGTCGGACTCCAAGTGGCGCAACACCTGGCTGGTCTGGAGGTCCTTGTGTTGGCGGCTACGGCCATCGGCCGGCAGGAAACCGATCGAATTGCGTCCTAGGCGCCGCTGCACCAGATCGTCCAGCCCCACAAAGGCGCCACCGCAGATGAACAGAATCTGGCTGGTATCGATTTGGATGCAGTCCTGGTAGGGATGCTTGCGGCCCCCCTGGGGCGGCACGTTGGCCAGGGTGCCTTCCAGCAGCTTCAGCAGGGCCTGTTGCACCCCTTCTCCGGAGACATCGCGGGTGATCGAAGGATTTTCACTTTTGCGGGCGATCTTATCGATCTCATCGATATAGATAATGCCGCGCTGGGCCTGCTCCACATCCATGTCGGACTTCTGCAGTAGCCGCAGCAGGATATTTTCCACGTCTTCGCCGACGTAGCCCGCCTCGGTCAAGGTGGTGGCATCGGCCACGGCAAAGGGCACATCAAGCATCTCGGCCAGGGTCTGGGCGAGCAGGGTCTTGCCGCAGCCTGTGGGACCGATCAGCAGAATGTTCGACTTTTGGAGGCGGGTGGCGGTTTGATCCGTTTCTCCCTGGCCATCGCCTTGCCAGGCCAGCCGTTTGTAGTGGTTGTACACCGCCACCGCTAGCACTTTTTTGGCCTGCTCCTGGCCCACCACCTGCTGGTCGAGGAAGGCCTTGATTTGGTGGGGCTTGGGCACTTCGGCCAGGACCGGGGCCGGTTTGGACGTCTTTTTGCTGGGGGCTTTGCTCTTGGTTTCGGGGGCGCTGCGGGCGGCCACCTGGCTTTCGGTCAGCTCCTCATCGAGAATCTCGTTGCAGAGATCGATGCATTCGTCGCAGATGTATACGCCAGGGCCGGCAATCAACTTGCGCACCTGCTCCTGGGACTTGCCGCAGAACGAGCACTTCAGGTGGGCGTCGAACTTGGCCATCGAGGGAAGGGTCTAAGGGGTAGGTCCAGGGCAAGGGGGGTGGAGCTCTGATGCGGAGGCAGGAGCTGGCTGATTAGGCGGGATTCACCTCGGTCACGACCCGGTCGATCAGGCCGTAGGTCACGGCTTCGGCAGGCGAGAGGAAGTAATCCCGGTCCGTATCTTCGGCGATTTTCTCGAGGGGTTGGCCCGTGTGTTCGGCCATTAGGCCATTGAGGGTGTCCTTGAGGAAGAGGATTTCCTTGGCCTGGATCTCGATGTCCACGGCCTGGCCCTGGGCGCCGCCGAGGGGTTGGTGAATCATGATCCGGGCGTTGGGCAGGGCCAGGCGTTTGCCCTTGGTGCCACCAGTTAGCAAAAAGGCGCCCATGCTGGCGGCCAGGCCATAGCAGATGGTGACGATGTCCGGGGTCACCTGCTGCATCGTGTCGTAGATGGCCAGGCCCGCGGTCACCGAGCCGCCGGGGGAATTCACATAGATCTGAATGTCCTTTTCGGGGTCTTCGGCCTCGAGGAACAGCAGCTGGGCCACCACGGCATCAGCCACGGCGTCATCGATGCCCGTGCCCAGGAAAATGATCCGCTCGCGTAGCAGGCGCGAATAGATGTCAAAGGCCCGGTCGCCCCGGCCAGACTGCTCCACCACTGTGGGCAGGATCCCAGGGGCGGCCTGGGGTCTGGGTGCGATCGCCTCGGGGCGATCGCCCTGCCATTGGTTCAAGACCGGATGGTGGCGCAGGGCGTGGAGTTGGGCGTCGATCACGCGGCCGTCGGGCTTAGGGCAGTGGGGTCAATCTATGGCGCTCAAGCGGGCTCGGCGGCGTCGGTCCCGCCAGCGATGGCCCCATCCTCCCCAGCCAGGTCCTCGGCGGTCTTGGCGGTGATGGTGCTGTGGCTTTCCAGCCAGTCGAGCAGCTTCTGGCGCATCAGGTCTTCCTGCACGGCCTGGCGCAGGCGGGCTGGATCGATGGTGCCGCTCTCGCTGAGGTTGCGGGAGAGCTCCTTGAGCTTGGTGTCGAGCTCCTCCTCGGCCAGTTCGATCGCTTCGGCCAGGGCCAGGGCCTTGAGGGCCAGGCTGCGGCGCAGGCGCTTTTCGGCTTCGGGCCGGGAGGTGTCCCGCAGGCTGCGCACCAGCTCAGGGGTAAAAAGTTTGCGCACATCCATGCCTTGCTGGGCCAGCTGGCCGGCGGTCTGCTCCAGCAGGGCACGGATCTCTTCCTGCACCAGGGTTTCGGGCAGTTCCACCTCGAGCTGCTCCACGAGGGCGTCGAGCAGGGCGTCATGGCGGTTGGCCTTGTCGCGCCGTTCGGCGTCTTCCTGGAGGCGGGCTTCCAGGTCGGTGCGCAGCTCGGCGAGGGTTTCCTTGTCGCTGGCCTGCTGGGCGAAGGCGTCGTCGAGCTCGGGCAGCTCCTTGGTTTTGAGGTCGGTGAGGGTGAGCACGAAGCTGGCGGCCCGGCCGCGGCAGTCCTCCTGGGGGTACTCCTCGGGGAACTGGCAGGCCACGGTCTTGGTGTCGCCTACCGCCATGCCGATCACCCCTTCGACGAAGCCGGGGATCATGCGGCCCTCTTCCAGTTCCACTTCCATGCCTTCGCCACTGCCGCCGCTGATTGGGCTGCCGTCATCGCTGAAGGTGCCGCTGAAGTCGACCACGGTCACATCACCGGCCTGGGCGGGCCGGTCCTCGACCGGCACCAGGCTGGCCAGCTTCTGGCGGGACTGTTCGATCCATTCCTCGACCCGGGCGGGGTCGTAGCTGACGGCTTCGCTGGCGACCACCAGCCCCTTGGTGACTTTCAGGCTGGGGGTGGGTTCCACATCCAGCTCTAAGACCAAGGTGAGCTCCTCGCCGGGGGCGAACCGCTCCAGCAGGGCCTCGAAGCCGCCGGCCAGTTCCGGTTGGCCGATCGCCGGGATCGCCTCCTGGGCCAGGGCGTCGCGGAACACGGAATCGACCAGTTCCTCCAGGGCGGTGGCGCGCACCCGCAGGGGGCCGATTTGTTGCATCAGCACCGGCCGGGGCACCTTGCCCTTGCGGAAGCCGGGCAACTTGATGCTGCGGCTGAGTTTCTCCAGGGCGGCGTCGTAGCTGGACTGGCTGCGGCCCGCCGGAACGGCAACTTCCAGGGCCAGGCGGCTGCCCGGGCGAGGGCTGGTGGTGACCTTCAGGCTGGCGGGGACGGCGGCGCTGGCGGCAGAACTCATGGCGGGCTGGTGGGGAGGAACGCCGGACCGGATCGGCGGGGCAGCCAACGATCCTAGGAACTGACCTCACCAGCTCCCTGGGTCGCTTCGCCAAGGACCGAATGGCCGCGTATTGTTAGGTCCATCCCCTGAGTTGGGGGTTGGGCCGGCCACTGCCCCAACCCTTCACCTCCCATACGTTCCCTTACCCACCCGTTTCCACCGACCCAGCTCCAGGTCCCTTGACCAGCCCCAGGCCTGAATCCAGTCCAGATCCAGCCCCAGGCCCTACCTGCCAGGCCAAGGCCCTCGACGATTCAGTCGCCCCGATCCTGAGCTGCTGCTCCAGGGTCCTTTCGATCTAGAGCAAAGCTCCACCGTCAGGTTTCCTTACTGGAAACCCGGGTCCCCCCGAAGCCCCAAGCCTCCGCTAGCAACGATTTCCACTACCAGGATCCTGCTCCCTGGTCCCAGTCTTCCCCGGCCAGGGGTTTGTTGAGTCCAAGGCTTTGTAGGGCCGAACCAGCCAGCCAGGGTTTCGGACCAGCTTCTTCAGGACCCAGCAGCCGTCATCGGCTCCTCGATTGTCCCGAATTCCAAGCCTTTCCGATCTAGGTCCAGCCTGCTACCAAGCCCTGCTTTAGCCCCAACCGTTCCTTTCCCCCCTGCCGCCCTTGTCCCTCCCTGACGCCAGTTCCCTCCCCAACCGGCCCCTGAAGGTGGCCGTGCTCGGTGCCACCGGGGCCGTGGGCCAGGAATTGCTCACCCTGCTGGCCGAGCGCCAGTTCCCGGTGGCGGAGCTGGTGCTGTTGGCGTCACCCCGCTCGGCCGGTCAGTCGTTGACCTGGAATGGCCGCTCCTGGCCCATCCAGCCGGTGAGTGCCGAGGCCTTCATCGGGGTTGATCTGGTGTTGGCCTCGGCCGGCGGATCGGTGTCCAAGCAATGGGCCCCCATAGCGGCGGCGGCCGGCGCCCTGGTGATCGACAACTCCAGCGCCTTTCGCCTCGATCCCCAGGTGCCTTTGGTGGTGCCCGAGGTGAACCCCCAAGCGGCCTTTGGCCACCAGGGGATCATTGCCAACCCCAACTGCACCACGATCTTGATGACCCTGGCCCTGGCGCCCCTGGCGGCCCGGCGCCCCCTTCGTCGGGTGGTGGTGAGCACTTACCAATCGGCCAGCGGCGCCGGCGCCCGCGCCATGGAAGAGCTGCGCAACCTGAGCCAGACCGTGCTTGATGGTGGCAACCCCGAAAGTGCGGTGCTGCCCTACTCCCTCGCCTTCAACCTGTTCCTGCACAACTCGCCCCTGCAGGACAACGGCTACTGCGAAGAGGAGCTGAAAATGCTGCATGAAACCCGCAAGATCATGGGCCTGCCCGAACTGCGGGTCACGGCCACCTGTGTGCGGGTGCCGGTGCTGCGGGCCCACTCCGAGGCCCTCAACATCGAATTCCACGAACCTTTCCCGGTGGAGGAGGCCCGCGCCCTGTTGGCCCAGGCGCCGGGCGTTGAGTTGATCGAGGATTTCAGCTCAAACCGCTTCCCGATGCCCACCGATGTCACGGGCCGGGACCCGGTGGCCGTGGGTCGCATCCGCCAGGACCTCAGCGAGCCCAATGCCCTGGAGCTCTGGCTCTGTGGCGACCAGATCCGCAAGGGCGCGGCCCTCAACGCCATCCAGATCGCCGAGTTGCTGCTCGATCCCGCCGCTGCGGATCGGGCCGGCGCCCCAGCTGGCGAAGCGGTTGCGGGAGTGGGCCGATGACCGGTTCGCCGCCAAGCCCGCTCACCCCTGGGGCCGCTTCCCCCGCCCCCTTCGGCCGGGTGGTGACGGCCATGGTTACCCCCTTTGGCGCCGATGGCGCCGTGGATCTCGACCTGGCCGGCCGGCTGGCCAGCCACCTGGTGGACGAGGGCTGCGACGGCCTGGTGCTTTGCGGCACCACCGGCGAATCACCCACCCTCAGCTGGGAGGAGCAACACCAGCTCTTCTCCGCCGTCAAGGCTGCCGTGGGCAACCGCGCTTCCCTATTGGCGGGCACCGGCAGCAATTGCACCGCCGAGGCGATCGAGGCGATTGGCCAGGCGGCCGTCCTCGGCGCCGATGGGGCGCTGGTGGTGGTGCCCTACTACAACAAGCCGCCCCAGGAGGGGCTGGAAGCCCATTTCCGGGCCGTGGCCCTGGCGGCGCCCGAGCTACCCCTAATGCTTTACAACATCCCTGGTCGCACCGGCACCAGCCTCAGCCCCGAGACCACGGCCCGCCTGCTTGACCTGCCCAATGTGGTGAGTTTTAAGGCCGCCAGCGGCACCACTGAGGAGGTCAGTCAATTGCGGGCCGTTTGCGGCGAGCGGCTGGCGATCTACAGCGGCGATGACGCCCTCACCCTGCCGATGTTGGCCGTGGGTGCCGTGGGCGTCGTGAGTGTGGCCGGCCATCTGGTGGCCCGCGAGATCAGCCAGATGGTCACCGCTTTCCTGGCCGGCGACCATGCCACCGCCCTGGCCTTACACGAACGGCTACTGCCCCTTTGCAAGGCCCTGTTTTTGACCACCAATCCGATTCCCGTCAAAGCCGCCTTGGAGTTGAGCGGCTGGCCCGTGGGTGCCCCCCGTCTTCCCCTGGTCTCCGCCTCCAGTGATGTACGTGAACGATTAACCACAGCCCTGGCAGCCCTGCGTCCTACCTGACGCCAAGGCCCATCCCAGTCCTCCGCCCTCCAGCAGGCCAACCTGCAAACAACGGTCCGGAGGCATGGCATTCAGTCCGGCATCTCTTTTCCTTCCCTTCCCCTTCTCTTCCTCTGATGAGCCCATCTAATCCGATCATCCGTAATGCCAGCGCCGGCCGTTCCGACACCGCTGATAACCAGCCCACCTTGCGGGTGATTCCCCTCGGCGGTTTGCATGAGATCGGTAAAAACACCTGCGTTTTTGAATACGGCGATGACCTGATGCTGGTGGATGGCGGCCTCGCCTTCCCCAGCGATGGCATGCATGGCGTCAACGTGGTGTTGCCCGACACCAGCTATCTGCGCGAAAACCAGAAGCGAATTCGCGGCATGATCGTCACCCACGGCCATGAAGATCACATCGGTGGCATTCCCCACCACCTCAAGAACTTCACGATTCCGGTGATCTATGGGCCCCGCCTAGCCCTCTCCATGCTCACCGGCAAGATGGAGGAAGCGGGCGTGATGGATCGCACGATCCTCCAGACGGTCTCCCCGCGCGATGTGGTGCAGGTGGGCCAGCACTTCAAGGTGGAGTTCATCCGCAACACCCACTCGCTCGCCGATAGCTTCTCCCTGGCGATCACCACCCCCGCCGGGGTGGTGATTTTCACCGGAGACTTCAAATTCGACCACACCCCGGTTGATGGCGAGTATTTCGACATCCAGCGCATGGCCCATTACGGCGAGCAGGGGGTGCTGTGCCTGTTCAGTGATTCCACCAACGCCGAACTGCCCGGTTTCACGCCGCCAGAGCGGGCCGTGTTCCCCAACCTTGATCGCCACATTGGTAATGCCCAAGGCCGGGTGATTCTCACCACCTTCGCCAGCTCCACCCACCGGGTCTCGATGATCCTCGAGCTGGCCATGAAGCATGGCCGCAAGGTGGGCCTGCTGGGTCGCTCCATGCTCAACGTGATCGCCAAGGCGCGGGAACTCGGCTATATGCGCTGCCCCGATGACCTGTTTGTGCCGATCAAGCAGATCCGCGACCTGCCCGACCGCGAAACCCTGCTGCTGATGACCGGCAGCCAGGGCGAGCCCCTCGCCGCCCTGAGCCGGATCTCCCGCTGCGACCATCCCCAGGTTCAGGTGAAGTCAAGCGACACAATCATCTTCTCGGCCAGCCCGATTCCGGGCAACACCATCTCGGTGGTGAACACGATCGACCGGCTGATGATGCTTGGCGCCAAGGTGGTTTATGGCAAGGGTGAAGGCATCCACGTCTCCGGCCATGGCTCCCAGGAAGACGACAAGTTGATGCTGGCCCTGACCCGGCCCAAGTTCTTCGTGCCCGTGCATGGCGAACACCGCATGTTGGTGGCCCACGCCAAAACGGCCCAGTCCATGGGCATCCCCGCCGAGAACTGCCTAATCATCGAAAACGGCGATGTGGTGGAACTCAAGCCCGAGTCGATTCACAAGGGCGATCCCGTGAAAGCTGGTATCGAACTGCTGGATGCCTCCCGCAACGGCATCGTTGATGCCCGCGTACTCAAGGAGCGCCAGCAGCTGGCCGAAGACGGCGTGATCACCCTGCTGGCCGTGATCAGCACCGATGGCGTGATGGCGGCGCCGCCCCGGGTCAACCTGCGCGGCGTGGTTACCACGGCCGATGCCCGCAAGATGTCCCTCTGGGCCGAGCGCGAGATCGGCTGGGTCCTGGAGAACCGCTGGAGCCAGTTGTCGCGCAACAGTGGCGGCGCCGCCCCCGATGTCGATTGGATGGGCGTGCAGCGCGAAATCGAAGTGGGCCTGCAGCGGCGCCTGCGCCGCGAGCTCCAGGTGGAACCGCTGATCATTTGTCTGGTCCAGCCAGCCCCTGGCGGCACCCCTGCCTACAAGGGTCGCGCCGATGCCGAGCCCGATAGCCGTCCGGCTCCCCGGGGTGGTCGCCGCGATGGCGGCCGTGAGCTGAGCCGGGAGGTAAACCGCGACGTCAACCGTGAGATCAACCGGGATGTGATCCGCGATCGCCCGGCCGTAGCTGCCCCGGCCCTTGCCCAGCCTGCAGCCCCGGCACCAGCCGAGGCCGAACCCCAGCGCCAGCTCGTGGCGGTGGCGGCTGCCGAAGCCCCGATTGAAGATCCGGAACTGGCCGCCACCCGCACCCGCCGCCGCCGTTCCGGCGCCGCCAGCTGAGGGCACAGCCCGGTGCCTTGCCCAGGCTGGTTCAACCCCGGCCTGGGCCTTAGCGCAGTACCACCTTGAGCAGGCCCTTGGCCAGTTCGGCCGCCTCGGCGGGGCTGAAGGCCTGGGGACTCTCGAGGCCGCCCGTGGGCTCTAGGGAGGGGCTAGGCCCTGCCATTCCCTCGACCAGCTCCGCTTCGATCGCTTCGATCTTCTCGACCAGCTCGGCTTTCACCGACTCCCCAGCCTTGAGTTGCCAGGGTTGGGCTGCCGCCGTTCCCACCGCCAATCCCTCCGCCAATCCAGGCTTGCCCTGGGTGCCGTCCTGTCCAGCCTGGCCGGGGATGTCCAGGGTATTCAGGTCCTCCAGCCAGGGCACTGCCACTCCTGAACTGGAGCTCGATGGCGCTTCGTCGGCGCTGGCAGCCGGGCTGGGACTGGCGCTTTGGGAGCCACCTGCCAGCAGGCTGACGCCGGCTTGCTGACAAAGGGCCACGCCCTGTTCGGCCAGTTCCCGGTAGGTGGGGTCGTAGCTCAGTTTCAACACCTGTTGATAACAGGGCAGGGCCTTCTGGGGTAGGCCAAGGCCATAGAGATAGGTGTGGCCGATCAGCAATTGCAGCCGCAGATCCAGCTGGTCCTCCGAGCCGCTGGGAATGCGGGGCACGAGGTCCTGGGCTAGCCGCAGGGCCTCAGGAAACTGCTGCATGCTGTAGGCATGCTCGACGGCGATATAGGCGTCCTGAAGGTTGATGCTCACAAACGGTTCAGGCGATGGTGACGCAATGGCGTTACGGGAGTCTGACCGGGACTGGGGCTGAACGTCTGGCCTGGATCCTGCTGGCCCCGGGGCTGGGTTAGGCCGGCCCTGGGCCAGACCCCTTGTTTGGGGGCAGTAACACCAGCAGGCGCCGGGTCCAGCCCAGCCGCCAGCCTTGGCCCAAGGGTCGCTCGCCTGGGCCCTGGTTGGGTTGGAGCTGTTCCAGCAGGGACTCCAGGCTGGCGGCCTCCAGGCTGAGGCCGCTGTGGCGTTTGAGCCAGTGGTGCAGCAGCCGCCCCTGGTTGGGGAGTCCCAGGCGGGTGAGGCCGGCCCGCTCTAGGCCCGGGGCCGTTTCCCCTTCCTGGTGAGGGGTGAGGGGTTTGAGGGCGAGTTCGAGCAATTCCTCCAGGCCGGCCTCTTCCTGTTCGAGCCGTTCGGCAAGGGCACTGATGCGGCTGGCGCAGCCGGGATGGAGCTCCTCGAGCACCGGCATCACCTCCTGGCGGATGCGGTTGCGGCTGAAGCGGAGACTGGTGTTGCTGGGGTCGAGCCAGATCGGCAGGGTCCAGTCGGCGCAGAATTGGCCGGTGTCGGTCCGGCCTAGGCCCAACAGGGGGCGCACCAGGCTGATCGGCGACTCTGGGCTGATGGGCCGTCGCCGCCGCAGGCTGGCCAAGCCCTGGCGATGGCTGCCGCGGGCCAGGTGCAGCAGCAGGGTTTCGGCCCGGTCGCTGGCGGTGTGGCCGGTCACCACATGGGCGCAGGCCCGTTCGCGGGCCAGGGCCTCGAGACGTCCGTAGCGCCAGGCCCGGGCCGCCGCTTCGCTGGCGGGGGGTTCGCTAGCCCGCTCCACCGTGATCGCCAGGCCCCAGCCTTCCGCCCAGGCCTGGAGTTCTTCAGCCTGGCGAGCCGATTCGGGGCGCCAGCCGTGGTCGCCGTGCCAGAGCTGCAGGCGCCAGCCGTGCAGCCGGCCCAGGTCCATGAGCAGCCGCGTCAGGGCCATGGAGTCCTGGCCGCCGGACACCGCCAGCAGCAGGGGGGCCCCTGCCGGCAACAGCTCCGGGTCGCGGCGCAGGCGTTTGTGCAGGGCGGCATGGATCGGACTCCACGGGGGGCGGGCCTGGCCGCCAACGCCGGAGGCCCCCTGGGGCGGGCCTGGCTCGAGCGAGGCTTCGGATGGGAGAATTGGATCCATTCGCTGTCCGGCCGCCCATGTCCCGTCTGTCCAGCCTGCCGCTTCAACTGCAGCAAGCCCTGGCCTCGCGGCGCCTGCTCAAGGTGATCGCCGGCCTCACCAATTTTGATGCCGCCTCGGTGGAGCGCATCAGCCGCGCCGCCGGCCTGGGTGGCGCCGACCTGATTGATCTGGCCTGTGATCCGGACCTCGTGCGCCGCGCCGCCGCCGTGTCCGGCCTGCCGATCTGCGTCTCGGCGGTAGATCCCGAGCTGTTCCCTGCCGCCGTGGCCGCCGGCGCCGCCCTGGTGGAGATCGGCAACTACGACGCCTTCTATCCCCTCGGGCGTCTGTTTGATGCCGCCGAGGTCCTGGAGCTCACCCGCCGCACCCGGGCCCTGCTGGGCGAGGTGGTGCTGTCGGTCACCGTGCCCCACGTGCTCCCCCTCGACCAGCAGGAGCAGCTCGCCATTGATCTGGTGGAAGCCGGAGCCGACCTGATCCAGACCGAGGGCGGCACCAGCGCCCGGCCCTTCAGTGCCGGCAGCCTCGGCCTGATTGAGAAGGCCGCCCCCACCCTGGCCGCCGCCCACGCGATTAGCCGCGCCGTCTCCGTGCCCGTGCTCTGCGCCTCCGGCCTCTCGGCCGTGACCCTGCCCCTGGCGATCGCTGCCGGCGCCAGCGGCGTTGGCGTCGGTTCGGCCGTCAATCGCCTCGGCGATGAGCTGGCCATGGTGGCGGTGGTGCGTAGCCTGCGCGAGGCCCTGGGCAGCGGCGTCGCCGTTTCGGCCCAGTCCTGAGCGCGGAGATCGCTCTCGATCTGCCTGCCCTAGGCGCCCGTTCTGTCTGCCCTAAGCAAATGGGTCAGGCCCGTCCGGGGTCCTTTTGGGAGCTCTTGGCGGGTTTGACGTCTGTTCTGGGTCGGTGGACCACCCCTGGCCTGGCCCTGATGGGCTGAGAATGGTGCGATGGCCCACTTCGAGCTCCACGCCCCCTACGAACCCAAAGGCGACCAGCCCACGGCCATTGAGGCCATGGTCCGGGGTGTCGATGGCGGCGAGCGCTACCAGACCCTGCTGGGCGCCACCGGCACCGGTAAAACCTTTTCGATCGCCAATGTGATCGCCCGCACGGGCCGTCCCACCCTGGTGCTGGCCCACAACAAGACCCTGGCGGCCCAGCTTTGCAATGAGTTGCGGGAATTTTTCCCCAACAATGCCGTTGAATATTTCATCTCCTACTACGACTATTACCAGCCGGAGGCCTATGTGGCGGTCTCGGATACCTACATCGCCAAGACCGCCTCGATCAACGAAGAGATCGACATGCTGCGCCACTCGGCCACGCGCTCTTTGTTTGAGCGCTCCGATGTGATCGTTGTGGCCTCGATCAGCTGCATCTACGGCCTGGGCATTCCCTCGGAATACCTTAAGGCGGCGGTGAAGTTCCAGGTGGGTGAAACCCTGGACCTGCGGGGCTCCCTGCGGGAACTTGTTAATAACCAATATTCCCGCAACGATCTGGAAATCTCGCGGGGCCGTTTCCGGGTGCGTGGCGATGTGCTTGAAATCGGACCGGCCTATGAGGATCGCCTGGTGCGGATTGAATTGTTTGGCGATGAGATCGAAGCGATTCGCTATGTCGAACCCACCACCGGCGAGATCCTGCAAAGCCTCGACACGATCAACATCTACCCCGCCAAGCACTTTGTGACCCCGAAGGAGCGTCTGGAGGGGGCGATTGCCGAAATTCGCGGTGAGTTGCATGACCGCCTTGACCTGCTCAACCGGGAAGGGCGCCTGTTGGAGGCCCAGAGGCTGGAGCAGCGCACCACCTACGACCTGGAGATGCTCGAGCAGGTGGGCTATTGCAACGGCGTCGAAAACTACGCCCGCCACCTGGCTGGCCGGCCCGCGGGCACCCCGCCCGAATGCCTAATTGATTACTTCCCTAAGGATTGGCTGCTGGTGGTCGACGAAAGCCATGTCACCTGTTCCCAGCTGCAGGCGATGTACAACGGCGACCAATCGCGCAAGCGGGTGCTCATTGAGCACGGCTTCCGCCTGCCCTCGGCCGCCGATAACCGGCCGCTCAAGGGCGATGAGTTCTGGGAAAAGGCCCAGCAGACGATCTTTGTCAGCGCTACCCCGGGCACCTGGGAAATGGCCCAGAGCAAGGGCCAGATCGTGGAGCAGGTGATCCGCCCAACCGGAGTGCTCGATCCGATCGTGGAGGTGCGTCCAACCGAGGGCCAGGTGGATGACCTGCTCGGCGAAATTCGAGAGCGGGCCGACAAAAATGAACGGGTGCTGATCACCACCTTGACCAAGCGTATGGCCGAGGACCTCTCCGATTACCTGGCTGAAAATGGCGTGAAGGTGCGCTATCTACACTCCGAAATCCATTCGATTGAGCGGATCGAGATCATCCAGGATCTACGCAATGGCGAATACGACGTGCTCGTGGGTGTGAACCTGCTGCGGGAAGGATTGGACCTGCCCGAGGTGTCGCTGGTGGCGATTCTCGATGCCGATAAGGAGGGCTTCCTGCGGGCGGAGCGCTCCCTGATCCAGACGATTGGCCGGGCGGCCCGCCACATCGAAGGCAAGGCCCTGCTTTACGCCGATAATCTCACCGATTCGATGGCCAAGGCGATCTCGGAAACGGAGCGCCGCCGCGCCATTCAGCACGCCCACAACGTCGAACACGGCATCACGCCCACGCCGGCCGGCAAGCGGGCCGGAAATTCGATTCTTGCCTTTCTGGAGGTGTCGCGCCGGCTCAATGATGAGCAGCTGGAGGAGGCCACCGACCAGGCGGTACACAATGAAGTGCCGCTTGACTCCCTGCCGGAGCTGATCACCCAGCTCGAAGAGCGTATGAAGGAAGCCGCTAAAAATCTCGAATACGAACGGGCCGCCAGCCTGCGCGACCGCATTAAGACCCTGCGCCAGAAACTGGTGGGCAAGGCCTGATCCGGGGTCGCTAAGACCCCTTCCGTTTGCGCTTCAAGCCTCGGTGCCTTCGGCCTTGTGCACGATCGCGCCGCCCAGGCCGAAGGCGCCATGCACGGCTTGAAGGGCTGCCACGCCATCGGCTTCAGCGACGACGCAGCTGGTGCGGATTTCGCTGGTGGCGATCATTTCGATATTGATTCCGGCCTCGGCCAGGCAGCGGAACATGCGCGCGGCCGTGCCGGGGGTCGAGGGCATGCCCGCCCCCACGGCGCTGACCCGGGCGATGGCCATGCCCTGCTCAAAGCGCGCTTCGGGCCACTGGGCCAGCAGGGGCTGTAGGGCTGCCTGGGCCCGGGCCAGGTCGTCGCGCCGCAGGGTGAAGCCCATGTCGCGGCTGAGCTGGTCGCCGCTGCCGTGGGTGCGCTCCGACTGGACAATCGCATCAAGGCAGAGGCCCGCATCGGCCAGGGCCCTGCAGACGGCTGCGGCGCTGCCGGGCCGGTCGGGAATGCGATGGACCGCCACCTGGGCCTGGTCCCGGTCGAGGGCGACGCCACGCACCTCCGGTTCGCCCAGGCCGGCCGGGCTGGGGTTGAGCCGCAGTTGCTGCTCGGCCAATTCGAAGGCCTGGGCCGCCGCCTGTAGGGCCTTGTGGCCCTGGTGTCCCGCCATCAGGCAGCTCACCTTCACCTCGCTGGTGGCGATCAGGCGCAGGTTGATGCTGGCCTTGGCCAGGGTGTCGAACAGGCGGGCGGCTACCCCGGGACGGCCGAGGATGCCAGCGCCCGAAATGCTGAGTTTGGCCATGCCGGCCTCGGCCGTGAGCGTGGCTTGGTCGGCCCCCAGGGCTGCCAGGAGCTCCTGGCAAACGCTGCGGGCCCGCTCCAGTTGCGTTTCGGCCAGGGTGAAGGCGATGTCGTTGCTGGCCCCCTCATGGGTGGCCTGCACGATCAGATCCACATTGAGACCGGCGGCGGAGAGGGCCTCAAACAGGCGAGCCGCCACGCCCGGTTGGTCGGGCACATGGGACAGGGCCAGCACGGCCTGGTGCTCCTCCAGTTCGGCCCCATCTACCGGCCGGCTTAGCTCCAGGCCCGTGTGGCCAGGGCGGCGGCGGCCGCCATCGCTGGTGAGCAGGGTGCCGGGAGCGTCGCTCCAGCTGGAGCGCACCACCAGGGGCACGCCGTAGTTGCGGGCGATTTCGACCGCCCGGGGGTGCAGCACGGCGGCCCCGAGGCTGGCCAGTTCCAACATCTCGTTGCAGCTGATCGTGGTCATCAGCTGGGCATCGGCCACCTTGCGGGGGTCGGTGGTGAGCACCCCCGGCACATCGGTGTAGATCTCGCAGGCCTCGGCCCCCAGGGCCGCGGCCAGGGCCACGGCCGAGGTGTCGGAGCCGCCCCGGCCCAGGGTGGTGATCTCTGGGGTGCCGGCGTGGCCGCTGCTGGTGCCTTGGAAGCCCGCCACCACCACCACCAGGCCGTTGTCGAGGTGGCGCTGCAGCCGTTCGGTGCGCACCTCAAGGATGCGGGCTCGGCCGTGGGTCGATTCGGTGACGATGCCCACCTGGGGCCCGGTCATCGAGACCGCCGCCACCCCCAGGGCATGTAGGGCCATGGCTAGCAACGCGATCGACACCTGTTCGCCGGTGGCCAGCAGCATGTCCATTTCCCGCCGGGGCGGGTCGCTGCTGATGGCGCGGGCCAGGCTGGTGAGGTCGTCGGTGGTGTGGCCCATGGCCGAGACCACGATCACCAGGTCATGGCCGGCCTCGCGGCTGGCGGCGATGCGTTCGGCCACCGCCTGGATCCGTTCCACATCCGCGAGCGAGGTGCCGCCGAACTTCTGAACCAGCAGGCCCATTCCCGATGTTGCTATGCGTGATGGATCGATTATCGACCCCTAGCCTGGGATCCCTGGATCGAGCCTGGCGATGGAGCTGCTGGTGCCCGTCTCAGCGGGAGAATTGCTCGACAAGCTCACGATCCTGCAGATCAAGGCCCGGAGGATCGGCGATCCCGCCAAGCGGGCCAACGTGGCCGTCGAGCTGGCTGCCCTAGAGGCGGTGGCAGCCGGGGCCGGGCTGGTCGATCGGGCGCTTCCTGGGGAGGTTGAAACCGTTAGTGCTGATGGTCTTGTGGGTGTCGAGCCAGCCGCCGGCCTGGCGGGCCTGGCGGCAGCTATGGCCGAGCTCGTGGCTGTCAACGGCGAGCTTTGGCACATTGAAGATCGCATCCGCGATTGTGAGCGGGCTGGCGATTTCGGTCCTGGCTTTGTGGAGCTGGCTCGGGCGGTGTATCGCACCAACGACCGGCGGGCCGCCCTCAAGGCCCTGATCAACCAGATCTGCGGCTCCCAGCTGGTGGAAGAAAAGAGTTACGCCGCCTATTAAGGGTGGCTTGGGCCCTCCGGGCCTTGGGGTTCGTGGGCCCAGGAAGCCGATCAGGGTCCAGCCAGCAAAAAGCCATCGCGGAAGGCATCGCCCGGGTCAATGCCCCGTTTCAGGGCCGCCTCCACCTCCAGCAGCTGGCCCAGCAGGCGTAGGAACCGGCCCGGTGGGCGGCCGCGGATCTGTTTGCGCATCACATAAATGCGTTTGGGGTTGCCGATCCCGGCCGCCTTGGCAATCACGGCCACGTCCTGTTCCCCCTGGGCATCGAGCAGGCTCACCCAGAGCCAGCCCCGGATTTGGCTGCTGAGGGCCGCCACGATCCGCAGGGCCGGCTCGTTGACCTCCAGCAGCTGATCCACCAGGGCGATCGCTTCGGCACTCTGGCCAGCCAGCAGGGCATCGCCCACCTGCAGGCTGGAGGTGGCGTGGCTGCCGATTAGGGCGGCCACGGCTGCGGCCGTGATCGGGGCGCCAGGGCCGCCGGCTTTGCCGGTGCCGGCATAGAGCGAGAGCTTCTCCAGTTCGCTGGCCAGGCGGGCACTGTCGCTGCCGATCGCCTCGGCCAGGGCCTCGGCTGCCGCTGGCTCCACGGCCAGCCCCATCTCCCGGGCCGTGCGACTCACCAGCTCCACCTGGCCGGCCCCGTCCCAGACCGCCGGCAGGTTGAAGCTGCGTTCCTCGGCCACGCCCTTGAGCGCCTTGGTGGTGCGTAGGCGCGCATCTGGCTTGGCGCCATTGACCAGCACCAGGTGGCAGTGGTCGGGGATCTGGCCTAGGGCCGCCTCCAGCTGGCTGGCCAGGTCGGCCGGGCACTGGTTGCAGAAGGGGCTGCGCTGCAGCAACACGACCCGGTCGCCTGCCCCCAGGGGCGGCGTGCGCGCCTCGGCCAGGGCCTGGGCCGCCTGGCCCTGGTCGTTGCCATCAAGGCGGGTGAGGTTGATGTTCTGCCAGCTCGGGTCGCAGACCTGCTGGATCAGGGTGTCCACGGCCCGGTTGCGGGCCGCTTCGTCATCCCCCCAGAAGAGATGGATCGGCATCGGCGCGCTCCTGGCTGCGGGAGCCCATTCGTAAACTCAATTGTGGGCTGTCTCAGGGTGTGGAGTGGGCGTCGGCGAGACCATTAGCGAGATCCCGGCTGCGGCGCCCTTTGACCATCCGATCTTCAGCGAAAGCGTGCGGCGTATCCGCGGCTGGCTGGGGCCCACCGACTTCGATCCCGCCGAGCAGGACCTGGTTGAACGGGTGATCCACAGCGGCGGCGACCTCAGCCTCGCCGCCGATCTGCACTGGTCCGCTGGCGCTTGCGCCCAGGGCATGGCCGCCCTAGCTGTAGGCGCCGTGATCCTCACCGACACGGCCATGGCGGCGGCGGCGGTGCAGCCGATGGCCCGGCGCACCTTCGCCAATCCGGTGCGCAGCGTGCTCGATTGGGCGCCCCAGCGGGCCCCGGTGGGTGGCACCCGCACGGCCCTGGGCATGGCGGCCGCCCTGGAGCTCCACCCCGGCGCCGTGGTGCTGATTGGCAGCGCCCCCACGGCCCTAGAGCAGTTGCTGGAGCTGGCCCAGCAGGGGCCGCCGCCGGCCCTGGTGATTGGCATGCCCGTGGGCTTCGTCGGCGTGGCCGAGAGCAAGCGCCACTTGGCCGCCAGTGGCCTGGCCCAGATCCGGCTCGATGGCAGTCGGGGCGGGGCGGCCCTGGTGGCCGCGGCGGCCAACGCCCTGCTGCGGCGGGCCTGGCTCGATCAGCCGCGGTGAGGCAGGCATCCGGCTCCAGCAACTGGCTCCCGCCCGCCTGCGGCTTGGGCCCGAGCGCCTAGGGCTGCAACCCCACCGCCACATGGCTGTTGGCCTCGATCCGTCCCAGCACCTGGCGGGCCCGCAACACCACCGCCGCCGGCACTCCAGCTAGGCGGGCGGCCTCGATGCCGTAGCTGCGGCTGGCGCCCCCCGCCACAACCCGGTGCAGGAACAACAGGTCGTCGCCCGTTTCCTCAACTAGCACCTGCACATTGGCCACGTTGGCGTGCAGCTCGGCGAGTTCATTGAGCTCGTGGTAGTGGGTGGCAAAGACGCTGCGGGCCTGGATCTCAACGGCCAGGTGTTCGGCCACGGCCCAGGCGATCGAAAGGCCATCGAAGGTGGCCGTGCCCCGGCCGATCTCATCGAGCAACACCAATGAGCGGCTGCTGGCGTGGTGCAGGATGTTGGCCGTTTCGGCCATCTCCACCATGAAGGTGGACTGGCCACTGGCCAGGTCGTCGCCGGCACCGACGCGGGTGAAGATGCGATCGGCGAGGCCGAGCTGGGCGGAGCGGGCCGGAATCCAGCTGCCCATCTGGGCCATGAGTTGCAGCAGCCCCGTCTGGCGCAGGTAGCAGCTCTTGCCACTGGCATTGGGGCCCGTGAGCACGAGCAGGTCGGGGGGGCTGCCGTCCTGGTCGCTGCGGCCGATCGGCGCCGGGCCGCCGCCCAGGGCAATGCCATTGGGGGTGAACGGTCTTTCGACAAGCAGCTGCTCCACCACCGGATGGCGGCCGGCCTCAATCAGCAGCTCCCGCCCGGCCGTGATCTCGGGCCGGCAATAGCCGCCGGTGGCCGCCACCTCGGCCAGGGAGGCGAGGGCATCGAGGTCGGCCACCAGCCGGGCCGCGGCCCGGATCGGCGTGGCCTGGACGCCCACCTGGCTGCGCAGTTCGGCAAACAGCTCGAATTCCCGTTGGGCGGCGCGGGCCTTGAGCTGCAGGATGCGGCCCTCGCGGCCCTTGAGCTCGGGGGTGACGAAGCGTTCCTCGTTGGCCAGGGTCTGGCGGCGGATCCAGTGCTCCGGCACGGCGGCTGCCTTGGCGCGGCTCACCGAAAGGAAGTAGCCGAAGGTGCGGTGGTACTGCAGGCGCAGGTTGGCAATGCCGCTGGCGCGACGCTCGCTGGCTTCCTGCTCGGCCAGCCAGGCGTCCTGGTCATCGAGCTGGTTGCGCAGGCCATCGAGGCGGCTGTCGACGCCGTCGTGGATCAGGCCTCCCTCGGTGAGGGCCAGCGGCGGCGTAGTCACCAGGTGGTGGCGGACCAGGGCGGCCAGTTCGGCCAGCTCAGGCCAGGGCCTCGCAAGGGCTGCCAGGGGCGGGCTGCTGGCCTGCCCTAGCAGGGAGGCCAGCTGGGGCAGCCGTTCGAGCCCATCGGCCAGGGCCACTAAGTCCCGGGCGGAGGCACTGCCGGCCCCGGCCCGGCCTGCTAGCCGTTCCAGGTCGCCCATGGGCCGCAGCAGCCGGCGCAGGGCCTGGCGCAGGGGCCGTTGGTTCACCAGTTCGCTCACCCCGTCCTGGCGGGCGCCGATGGCGGCCCGATCGACCAGGGGCGCCTCGATCCAGCGGCGCAGGCAGCGGCCGCCCATGGCCGTGACGGTGCGATCCAGGGCCCAGAGCAGGGACCCCTGCCCGCCGCCGCCCAGCTGGGTGCGGGTCAGTTCCAGGTTGCGGCGGGTCTGGGCGTCGAGCACCAGCTGGTCGCCCGCATGCCAGGTGGTGGGCAGGTCCAGGGGGATGGCGGCGCCCGGCTGGGTGTCGTCGAGATAGCGCAACAGACCGCCGGCGGCCCGCTGGCCCAGGGGCAGGTCGGCCAGGCCCAGGCCCGCCAGGCTGGCCAGCTTGAAGCGCTTAAGCAGGCTGGAGCGAGCTTCGGGAGCGGCGAAGGGGGTGAGGGCCGAGGGCGTTAGCCGCAGGCCCTCGGGACACCAGCCGGGGCGGTCGCCATCGCCGGGCCAGACCACTTCGGCGGCGTCCAGTTGCAGCAGCTCCTGGTGCAGCAGGTCGCTGCCCTGGCGCTCGGTGACCCGGAATTCGCCGGTGCTGACATCCGCCACCGCCAGGCCCCAACGGCTGCCCTCAACCACCACACCGCAGAGCCAGTTGTTGCGCCGGGCCGAGAGCATCCCCTCCTCGATCACCGTGCCGGGGGTGAGCACCCGGGTGATGTCGCGCTTGAGCAGGGCCCCCTTGGCGGCGGTGGCCTCCAGCTGGTCGCAGAGGGCGACGCAGAGGCCGCGGCGGACTAGGTCGCCGCAGTAACGCTCGGCCGCGTGGTGGGGAATGCCCGCCATCGGCACCCGCCCGTGGGCCTTGCCCGCCTCCTTGCCCGTGAGGGTGAGCTCCAGCAGCTGGGAGAGCGTGATCGCGTCTTCAAAGAAGCATTCAAAAAAATCGCCGAGGCGGTAAAGCAGCAGCCGCTCGGGATGGGCGGCCTTGAGTTCCACGTAGTGGCGCAGCATCGGTGGCAGCTGCTGGGGATCCACCAGGGAGTGGTGGTGCCAAGGGGGCAGGTCGCTGTCGGGGGGTGCAGCCGTTGGGGGCTTGCTTTCGCTGGCTGGGTCTGGCAACTCAGCGGGGGCTCCATCCGGGGGGCCTGGATCGTTGGCGCCTGGATCGGGACCAGCCGCCCCGGCCTTCGCCTGGCGCCGCCGCCGGGGCCGGCTGCTGGCATCGGCCTCCAGGGCGGCATCGTCAAGTTCGCCGGGATCGGCCAGGGCCCCGGGCCGGGCCAGTCGGGCCGCCGGCTTGGGTTCTTCGGGGGCCCCAAACAGGTTGCCCTGCAGGGCTGTTTCGGATAAACCGGGGCCTGGCACGGGCGAAAGCTGCTGGGGGGCTTCCGCAGCCACGGATCCTTGGGGCAGGGGGCCTGATCGTAGGAGGGCTTGCTGGGCGTCTTGGTGGGCGCTGCGCCCCACTCCCGACAACTTGTGAAGGAACCAGCCAGCGCCTGCCCCTTTGGCCAGAACGGCGTGGGAGAATCCGCCCACTGACCGACGCGGCCCCCCGGCCAGCGGGCCGGCCAACCCGACACTGATCCATGCAGATCCTCAACACCCTCACCGTTCTGGCCCTGGTGGTGCTGTCGTTTGCGCTGATCGTGGCTGTGCCCGTGCTCTACGCCAGCAACGAAGACAGCGGCCGCTCTAACCGTTTGATTCTGTTGGGCGGTCTCGCCTGGGTTGGGCTGGTGCTGCTCAACTGGGGCGTCAGCTTCTTCGTAGTCTGAGCTCACTCGCGATTCCTGGCGCTTGACGGTCTTCGAAGGGTTCTTCACCGCTGCCAGCAGCCTGCGGGTCGCCATCGTGGTGGCCCGATTCAATGATTTGGTCACGGGCAAGCTGCTTAGCGGCTGCCTCGATTCGCTCACCCGCCACGGCATTGATGTCAGCCCCACCAGCAGCCAGCTGGATGTGGCCTGGGTGCCCGGTTGCTTTGAAATTCCCCTGGTGGCCCAGCGGCTCGCGGCCAGCGGCCGCTACCAGGTGGTGATCACCCTGGGGGCCGTGATCCGCGGCGACACCCCCCATTTCGATGTGGTGGTCAATGAGGTGAGCAAGGGCGTGGCCGCCGTTGCCCGCGACACGGGCGTGCCGGTGATTTTCGGCGTGCTCACCACCGACACCCTGCAGCAGGCCCTGGAACGGGCCGGCATCAAGGCCAACCTGGGCTGGAGCTACGGCCTGCAGGCCATTGAAATGGGATCCCTGATGGCGGCGATGCCCGCCTGAACCGATGGGCTGCAAGGGCATCATCCTGGCCGGAGGCAGTGGCACCCGCCTGCATCCGATCACCCAGGCGGTGAGTAAGCAGCTGCTGCCGGTTTTTGATAAACCGATGGTCTATTACCCGCTCACCACCTTGATGTTGGCGGGGATTCGGGAGGTGCTGATCATCACCACCCCCCAGGACCAGGCAGCCTTTGAACGGCTCCTCGGCGATGGCAGCCGCTGGGGCATGGCGATTACCTATGCGGTGCAACCCAGCCCCGATGGCCTGGCCCAGGCCTTCCTGATTGGCGAAGGGTTCCTGGCCGGCTCGCCGGCGGCCCTGGTGTTGGGCGACAACCTTTTCCATGGCCACGACCTGGTGCCCCAGCTGCAGGCCAGCAATGGCGGGGTGGCTGGCACCAATCCCGGTGCGATTACCGGAGCCACGGTGTTCGCCTATCCGGTGCGCGATCCGGAGCGTTACGGCGTGGTGGAATTCGCCGCCGATGGCCGGGTGCTCAGCCTGGAGGAGAAGCCGGCCAAACCCCGCAGCCGCTACGCCGTTACGGGCCTTTATTTCTATGACGACACGGTGGTGGAGCGGGCCCGCCAGGTGCGCCCCTCCCCCCGGGGTGAACTGGAGATCACCGACCTCAACGCCATGTATCTGGCCGAGGGCCTGCTCAAGGTGGAGTTGATGGGTCGGGGCATGGCCTGGCTCGATACGGGCACCTGCGATTCCCTGCACGAAGCCGGCAGCTACATCCGCACCCTTGAACATCGCCAGGGTCTCAAGGTGGGCTGCCCCGAGGAGGTGGCCTGGCGCCAGGGCTGGATTAGCGCCAACCAGCTGGAGCAGCTGGCCGCCCCCCTGCGCAAGAGCGGCTACGGCGACTACCTAATCAAGTTGCTTGAGGAAAGCAGCAGCGACCACAGCCTGCTGCAGGCCAGCCTGGGCGGACGCCATGCAGGCTGATCAGCTGATTGGCAGCGGTGGCCTGGCCCTAGGGGGCCCCTTGCTGCTTACGCCCCGGCTGTTTGGCGATGGGCGCGGCTTTTTCTTCGAAAGCTGGAACCAGCGCTCCTTTGAAGCCTTAGCCGGCCCCGTGGCCTTTGTGCAGGACAACCATTCGCGTTCGGCCCAGGGGGTGCTGCGCGGCTTGCATTACCAGCTGCCGCCCCAGCCCCAGGGCAAGTTGGTGCGCTGCGTAGTGGGGGAGATCTTTGATGTGGCGGTGGATCTGCGCCGCAGCTCGCCCACCTTCCGCCACTGGGCTGGCACCCGCTTAAACGCTGCAACCCACCAGCAGCTCTGGGTGCCGGCTGGCTTTGCCCATGGCTTCCTCACCCTCAGCGACCAAGCCGAGGTGCTCTACAAAACCAGCGACTACTGGAGCAAGCCGTGCGAGCGGGCGATCCGTTGGGATGACCCGGAGTTGGCGATTGCTTGGCCCCTGGCTGCCCTGGGTGGCACCAGCCCCCAGCTTTCCGAAAAGGATGGCGATGCGCCCCTGGTGGCGGAGCTGGCCCCTGGCGAGCTGTTTCCATGACGGTTCGGGTCCATGACGGTGCAGCTCCGATGAAGGTGCTGCTCACCGGTGCTGGTGGCCAGCTGGGCCAGGCCCTGCTCGCTTCCAGGCCCGAGGGCGTGGAGCTGCTGCCCCTGCGGCGCAGCGACCTCGATCTGGCCGACGCCAACGCCTGCCAAGAACTGGTGCGGCAGCACCAACCCGACTGGCTGCTCAATGCCGGTGCCTACACCGCCGTCGATCGGGCCGAGGGCGAACCCGAGCTGGCAATGGCGGTGAATGGGGGCGCACCCCAGGCCTTTGCTGAGGCCCTGGCCGAGACCGGCGGCCGGCTGCTGCAGGTGAGCACCGATTTTGTCTTCAATGGCCAGCAGGGCAGCCCCTATCGCCCCGAGCAAGCGCCCGAGCCCCTGGGGGTCTATGGCGCCAGTAAGGCGGCGGGTGAGCGGGCCGTGCTGGCGGCCCTGGGCCCGGGCCGGGCCCGAATCCTGCGCACCAGCTGGGTCTATGGCCCCGTGGGCGCCAATTTCTGCCTCACCATGCTGCGGCTCCATGCCCTCAAGGCGGCGGCCGGCGAACCCCTGGCCGTGGTGGCTGATCAGGTCGGCTGTCCCACCGCCAGCTCCGGCCTGGCGGCCGCCTGCTGGCGGGCGATCGGGATCGGGGCCGACCCTGGCGCCCCAACGATCCTGCACTGGAGCGACGCCGGTGCCGCCAGCTGGTACGACTTCGCCGTGGCGATCGGTGAGTTGGGCGTGGCCGCCGGCGTGCTCGAGCACGCCGCCCGGGTGCGGCCGATCCCTACCTCCGCCTACCCCACCCCGGCGGCCCGTCCCGCCTATTCGCTGCTGGAATGCGGCGCCAGCCGAGCGGCCCTGGGGCTGGAGCCGACCCATTGGCGGACTGCCTTGGCCCAGGTGTTGGGCCAGCTGGCGGCTTTGCGTACCCCTGATCGGAGCCCCTTACCCTGCGCCAAACCACTGACGGAGGCTTGATGGACCAGCTGCTCCCCCCCGGCACGGACCGGGTCCTGGTTACCGGCGGTGCCGGCTTCATCGGCGGGGCGGTGGTGCGGCGCCTGCTGCGTGATAGCGGCGCCACGGTGTTCAACCTGGATAAATGCGGCTACGCCAGCGACCTGGCCGGCATCGAGCAGCAGCTGGCTGCCCTGGGGCCGGCGGCCCAGGGGCCCGGGGGCCTGCGCCACCAGCTGCTACGGGTGGATCTGGTGGATGGGGCCGCCACGGCCGAGGCGGTGCGGCGGGCCGATCCCGACCTGGTGCTGCACCTGGCCGCCGAGAGCCATGTGGATCGCTCGATCGATGGCCCGGGGGCCTTCATCGAAAGCAATGTCACCGGCACCTTCCAGTTGCTCCAGGCGGTGCGCGCCCATTGGGAGCAGCTGCCAGCTGGCCGCCGCGACCGTTTCCGCTTCCACCACATCAGCACCGACGAGGTCTTCGGCTCCCTGGGGCCCCAGGGGCGCTTTAGCGAAACGACTCCCTACGACCCCCGTTCCCCCTATTCGGCCAGCAAGGCCGCCAGCGACCACCTGGTCAACGCCTGGCACCACACCTATGGCCTGCCAGTGGTGTTGACCAACTGCAGCAACAACTACGGCCCCTGGCAGTTCCCCGAGAAGCTGATCCCGGTGGTGATCCTCAAGGCCCTGGCCGGCGAGCCGATCCCCCTCTACGGCGATGGCGCCAACGTGCGCGACTGGCTCTACGTCGACGACCACGTCGAGGCCCTGCTGTTGGCGGCGACCCGAGGGCGCCTGGGCCAGGCCTATTGCGTTGGTGGCCATGGCGAGCGCACCAACAAGCAGGTGGTGGAGGTGATCTGTGCCCTGCTCGACCAGCGGCGGCCGGCGGCGGCCCCCCACAGTCGCCTGATTACCCGGGTGAGCGACCGACCCGGCCATGACCGCCGCTACGCCATCGACCCGGCCCGCATCAGCGGCGAACTGGGCTGGCAGCCCCGCCACAGCTTCGAGCAGGGCCTGGCCGCCACGGTTGATTGGTACCTGGCCAACGGCGACTGGTGCCAGCGGGTTCAGGCCCGTGCCGGCCACAGGGGCGAGCGCTTGGGCGCCCCAGCGATTTGACCGGGGGCAGGCCCGTAGGGCATGCTCCTTAGGTCGGTCCTAGGCCGGTGCCATCATCAGCGCCCTTAAGGGTTGTGGTGCGTGGGCGGATGTAGCTCAGTGGTAGAGCATCTCCTTGCCAAGGAGAGGGTCGAGAGTTCGAATCTCTTCATCCGCTTGATTGTTGTTGTCGGTGCCACACCATCAGGTGTTGGGCATGACTAGCGCTAAAGCCAAGGCGTCCGTAGAAGCCGGCGCTATTGGTGGTCATCAGGTAAACGCGCTCCGCCCGGGCCACGACCGGGCAGGCCAGGAGCTCGGCCACGAGGCGCCGGCCCAGGCCCAGGCCCTGGTGTTCGCCCGCCACCACCACATCCCAGAGCACGGCCCGGAAGACCCCATCGCTGCTGGCCCGGCCAAAACCCACCAGCTGCTGGCCCTGCCAGGCGCTCACCACCGCCTGGCTTCCCCTGAGCATGGCTACCAGCTCCTGGCGCTGCCGTCCCCTAGCCCAGAAGCTGTGGTGATCGAGCAGGGCCTGCAGGGCCCCCAAACGCCAGCGCAATCTCAGGGCGAGCCAGCTGTGGCGAATCAGACGGATCGGGGCGGGGTCGCTCAAGGGGCTGGGGTGCCGGCCGGATGGTCTAAATCCTCGCCTTTGAAGCGCAGCTGCCGTAGCCGGGCCTAAGCGTCGTGGCCAGCACGGGCCCCAAAGGCCCACTGGGATGGGCAAAACCCTTGCCCCGTCTTGCTTCTCGGCCCTAGCTGACGGCTTTGCGGTGGTAGGGTTTATCCAATTGGCCGGCCCCGATCCATGCTCAAGCTGCTGCTGGGAGATCCCAATGCCCGCAAGCTGAAGCGCTTCCAGCCGATTGTTTCCGATATCAACCTGCTGGAAGAGGAGGTTGAGCCCCTTAGTGATGAGGAGTTGCGCGGTCTCACCGCTGAGTTCCGGCTCAAGCTCGAGAAGGTGGCGGGCCAGGGCAACCGCGAGAAGGCCCTGCTTGATGAGTTACTGCCCCAGGCCTTTGCCGTGGTGCGCGAAGCCGGCAAGCGGGTGCTGGGCATGCGTCACTTCGATGTGCAGTTGATCGGCGGCATGGTGCTCCATGCCAATCAGATCGCCGAGATGAAAACCGGCGAAGGCAAGACCCTGGTCGCCACCCTGCCGGCCTACCTCAACGCCCTCACCGGCCGTGGTGTCCATGTGGTCACGGTGAACGACTACTTGGCCCGCCGCGACGCTGAGTGGATGGGCCAGGTCCATCGCTTCTTGGGCCTAAGCGTGGGTCTGATCCAGCAGGAGATGAGCCCGGCCGAACGGCGTCGCAACTACGGCTGCGACATCACCTACGCCACCAACTCGGAGCTGGGCTTTGATTACCTGCGCGACAACATGGCGAGTGACATCGCCGAGGTGGTGCAGCGCGATTTCCATTACTGCGTCATTGATGAGGTCGATTCAATCCTGATCGATGAGGCTCGCACGCCCTTGATTATCTCGGGCCAGGTGGAGCGGCCCCAGGAGAAATACCAGCGCGCCGTTGAGGTGGCCAATGCGTTGGTGCGCTCCGCCGAGATCGGCAAGGACGGTATCGATCCGGAAGGCGACTATGAGGTCGATGAAAAGCAACGCAACGCCACCCTCACCGATGAGGGCTATGCCAAGGCTGAGGAGTTGCTGGGCGTGGCCGATCTGTTCGACCCGGCCGATCCCTGGGCCCATTACATGACCAATGCCCTGAAGGCTAAGGAGCTATTCATTAAGGACGTCAACTACATCGTGCGCGAAGGCGATGCGGTGATTGTGGATGAATTCACCGGCAGGGTGATGCCGGGGCGCCGCTGGAGCGATGGCCAGCACCAGGCGATCGAAGCCAAGGAAGGCCTGGCGATTCAGCCGGAAACCCAAACCCTGGCCAGCATCACCTATCAAAACTTCTTCCTGCTCTATCCCCGCCTGGCGGGCATGACCGGCACGGCCAAAACCGAGGAGGTGGAGTTCGAGAAAACCTACAAACTCGAAGTGGCGATTGTGCCCACCAACCGCGTGCGCTCCCGCTCCGATTGGACCGACCAGGTGTACAAAAATGAGGCTGCCAAATGGCGGGCCGTGGCCCTAGAAACGGCCGAGATCCACAGGCAGGGCCGTCCCGTGCTCGTGGGCACCACCTCGGTGGAGAAATCCGAAGTGCTCTCGGCCCTGCTGGCCGAACAGGAGATTCCCCACAACCTGCTCAATGCCAAGCCCGAAAACGTGGAGCGGGAAGCGGAAATCATTGCCCAGGCTGGCCGGGTTGGGGCCGTCACGATTGCCACCAACATGGCCGGCCGCGGCACCGACATCATCCTCGGCGGCAACAGCGACTACATGGCGCGCCTGAAGTTGCGCGAGGTGTTGCTGCCCCGGTTAGTGCGCCCCGAGGACGGCCATCGCCCACCCGTGCCCCTGCAGCGGGCCCCGGCCGGGGGCGGCGGCTTTGGTGAGGCGGCCCAGGCGGCCCCGTTCCAGCCCCCCAGTGAGGCCCGTGCCATTGGCGCCCTTTACCCCTGTGCCCTCAGCGATGCCACCGAGCATTCCCTCTCTGAGCTGGCCCACGACCTCGTGGCCGCTTGGGGCGATCGGGCCCTCACCGTGTTGGAGCTGGAGGATCGCATTGCCCAGGCGGCCGAGAAGGCCCCCACCGAAGACCTCCAGATCCAGCAACTGCGCCAGCTCATCGCCCGGGTCAAGGGCGAATACGAACTGGTGGTCAAGCAGGAGGATGGCCAGGTGCGCGAGGCGGGCGGCCTGCATGTGATCGGCACGGAGCGCCACGAATCCCGCCGGGTCGATAACCAGCTGCGTGGTCGCGCCGGCCGCCAGGGCGACCCCGGCAGCACCCGCTTTTTCCTCTCGTTGGAAGACAACTTGCTGCGTATCTTCGGTGGCGATCGGGTGGCCGGGTTGATGAATGCCTTCCGGGTGGAGGAGGATATGCCGATCGAATCGGGCATGCTCACCCGCTCCCTTGAGGGGGCCCAGAAGAAGGTGGAAACCTATTACTACGACATCCGTAAACAGGTGTTTGAGTATGATGAGGTGATGAATAATCAGCGCCGGGCCGTCTATGCCGAGCGGCGTCGTGTGCTGGAAGGTCGGGAGCTGAAGCAGCAGGTGATCGGCTATGGCGAGCGCACCATGGAAGACATCGTTGCTGCCTACGTCAACCCGGACCTGCCACCCGAAGAGTGGGATCTAGCCCGCTTGGTGTCCAAGGTGAAGGAGTTTGTCTACTTGCTTGATGACATGGCGCCCGACCAATTAGCCGGTCTGCAGGTGGAGGAGCTCAAGGCCTTCCTTCAGGAGCAGTTGCGTAATGCCTATGACATCAAGGAGGGCCAGGTGGAGCAGCTGAGGCCCGGCCTGATGCGCGAAGCCGAACGCTTCTTCATCCTCCAGCAGATTGACACCCTCTGGCGCGAGCATCTCCAGGCGATGGATGCCCTGCGCGAATCGGTGGGCCTACGCGGCTACGGCCAGAAGGATCCGCTGATCGAATACAAAAATGAGGGCTACGACATGTTCCTGGAGATGATGACGGGGATGCGTCGCAATGTCATCTATTCGATGTTCATGTTCCAGCCGGCCCCCAGCTCTGAGCAGGCGGCGATTGGCTGAGGATGGGACGAGCGGGCCCTTTGGCCGTTCCCTTTAGGGAGGGCCATCGCCCAGAAATTCGATGATTTCGCGGTCGCGCAGGTTCTGGGCTTGGCCGCGGCAGGGTTCGAGCAGGGGCCTCCCTGCAGCGACTTCGAGCAGGCAGCTCTGTAGGCGCCCCAGTTCATTTTCGAGGCTGTCGATCCTTTCCATCAGGTTGCGGATCACCCGCGCTTCGGCATCGGGCAGGGCCGAGTGGGCCAGGGGGTCGACCCGAACCCCCGATTGGTGAATCACCCGGCCGGGGATGCCCACCACCGTGCTGTCGGCGGCCACATCGCGCAGCAGTACTGAGCCGGCGCCGATGCGGGTGTTGGCCCCCACGGTGATCGCCCCCAGCACCTTGGCGCCGGCCCCCACCACCACGTTCTGGCGCAGGGTGGGGTGGCGCTGGCCGGTGGCCTTGCCGGTGCCGCCCAGGGTCACTCCCTGGTAAAGCAGGCAGTTGTCGCCAATCACGCAGGTTTCGCCGATCACGACGCCCATGCCGTGGTCGATGAATACCCCCTGGCCGATGCGGGCGCCCGGGTGGATTTCTACGCCGGTGAGAAGCCTGCCCAGCTGGCTCATCAGCCGTGGCACCAGGGGCAGGCCCAGGCGCCAGAGCTTGTGGCTGAGGCGATGGAGGGTGAGGGCATGGAGCCCCGGGTAGCAGAGCAGGATTTCGAGGGTGCCGCGGGCGGCCGGATCCCGTTCCTTGATGATCGCCAGATCGGCCCGAAATGCGTTGAGCATCAGGCCGCCGACTGCAGTCCGATCTCCTTGCGTAGCAGGTCGATGGTGGCTGCCCCCAGGTAGCTCTTGGCGCAGTGGACCTGGGGCAGGCGCATCAACTGGCTGCGGTTCTGGCGCAGACTCTGCTCCACCAGGGGCAGACTCGGCCGGTCACAAAGTACGTGGCTAGAGGCCCGCAGCAGGGCCAGCAGCCGGCTGCCCACATCCGGGGTGGCGGTCATCACCAGTAGCTCATTGCCGCGCATGCTATGCAGAATCACTTCAGCGGCGCGCAGGATGCCTGGGCTGATGCTCACCAAGCCGACGCAGCTGCCCGTGCGTAGCTCCTTAAGCAGGTCGAGTTCGTGGCGGAAGTCGTTGAGATCCACGGCCACGGCCCGCACGCCATGGCGCTTGGCGATCTCCTCCACTTGCTGCAGGAAGTAGCGGCTGGTCACCACCGTGCCATTGCTGGAGGTTTCGAGCACGGCTTCGAGCTCCTCCATCGGCACCACCTCCACGGGCACCGCCAGGTTGGGGGTGAGTTCCTCGGCGATCAGGAGGGAGGCGCCGATGTCCTCGCGGGGCGTACTGACGAGCACCCGGGCACCGCAGCGCAGCCGCCAGTCGATTTCGCGGGTCAGTAGGTCGCGGGTCTGTTGCAGGGTGCAGCCGGCGTTGAGCAGGCCATCAACGCTCTGGCGCACTTCCCGATCGATGTCGGGCATGGCCTTGCCGCGGATGCCCGGCGGCGGCTTGATTTCGCGGGGCTTCTGCTGGTCGCGCACATAAATGCCCGAGCCGGCCATGGCCTCAACCACGCCATCGTTTTCGAGCTGGCGGTAGACCTTGCTGATCGTGTTGCGGTGCAGGCCCGTCTGCATCGCCAGCTGGCGCGTACTGGGCAGGCGATGGCCCGGCGGGTAGTGGCGAGCCGCGATCGCGAAGCAGATCTGGTTGTACAGCTGCGTCGAGGCCGGGATGTCGCTGTCCTGCTGGATATGAAAGCGCACGCCGGAGGGGGACAGAGCTGGTGTTGGTCACCATAAGGAGCTTTGGTCATGGTGACAATTCCCCCGTTGGCATAAGCGCCTGTGCCGGCCTGTGCCGGTTGGCGGTCCCGGGGGTCTCCAAGGCCCCCAACCTGGGTCTTCGGTCCTCGGTCCTGGGGCCGTCGCCGAGACTGGCGCCCCAGCCCCTGGGCCGATGAGGGAGCCTGTAGCTGTAGCGATTCGGCGTTAACGGCTGGGTGCCCAGCGTGACCGACCAGCTGGCAGCTGGGGGCTACGCCGCCCTGGAGCTCAACACCATGGCCCGCCCAGCTTGGAGCGCCTGCCTGGGCCCCGGTGCCTAGAACCGGGTCGGTTCGCGGCTGATGTCGCGGCTGATTTCGATCGTGCGCACGGCCTTGGTGGCGGCAATAGCCGCATCCTTTTCCTTGGCCAGGGGGGTTTTGCGCGGGCTCAGGAACATGATCATGTTGCGGCCTTCCCGCTTGGGATCCTGCTGGATCTCGGCGCTCTCTTCGAGATCCTTGGCCATGCGGAAGAGCAGCTGTTCGGCCAGGGCCGTGTGCTGGATTTCGCGGCCGCGGAAAATCACGGTGCACTTCACCTTGTCGCCGTCCTTGAGGAAGCGCACGGCCTGACCAATGCGCACTTGGTAGTCGTGCAAATCGATCTTGTAGCGCATTTTAACTTCCTTGACCTCGGTTTGGTGCGACTTTTTCTTCGCTTCCTTGGCCTTCTTTTCCTGCTCGAATTTATATTTGCCGTAGTCCATGATCCGGCAAACCGGTGGGTCGGCCTTCTCGCTGACCAGCACCAGGTCGAGCTCCCGGTCCTTGGCTACCTCCAGCGCCTCCTCCCTTGTGATCACCCCCAGCTGACTGCCGTCGGCATCAACCACCCGGAGCTGGGGGTAGCTGATGCGGTCATTGATGTTGGGGAGCTCCCGCACAGGAGCGCGACGGTCAAAACGGGGACGGGGTGGCATTCAGGAAAGCGAGGGGACGAAAAGGTGAAAACAGGTGGTATCCATCCTTCACCCTAGAGCCTGCCCTACCGCTGACAACGCCCGCTGCACCAGATCCGGTTCGGGCCCGCTGGCGCCGGCCAGTTCGGACCGATCGCCAGTCTGGTGCTTAGTTGGATCCTGGGCTTGGTCGGGTTCGGACAGCCACAGGGGCCGGTGCTGGCGCCGGAACCAGGTGCGTTGGCGTTTAGCGAATTGCAGGGTCCGTTGGCTTGTCAGGCCGATCGCGCTCGTCTCATCCAGCTCGCCGGCCAGCAGCCGTTTGGCTTCGCCGTAGCCAATCGTGTCCAGCAGGGGGCAGGCCTGGCCATAGCGGCGCAACAGCCGCTGCGTTTCTGCCACCAATCCGGCCCCATAGAGCCCGGCGCTGCGCTGGCGGATCCGGTGGCTGAGATCGCCGGGATTGAGCCCCAGCTCCAGCAGGCGCCAGGGGGGGCGGCGGAACCCCTGCTGGGCCGACAGGGGCCGGCCGGTGGCATAGATCACCTCCAGGGCCCGTTGGGTGCGCACCGCGTCGGCGGGGGCGATGCGGCCGGCCGCTAGGGGATCTACGCCCGCCAGCAGCGGATGGCACCAGGCCTGGCCCAGGGCCGTCAGCTGGGCCCTCAGCTCGGGTTGGGGCGGCACGGCTGGCGGCAGCAGGCCCTGGGTGATCGCCTTGAGATAGAGGCCACTGCCCCCCACCAGAAAGGCGACGCCGCGGCGAGCGTGCTCGGCGGCGATGGCGGCTTCGGCTTCGGCGCGGAACTCATGAAGGTTCATGGGCCGCTCCGGCGGCCGCAGGTCCAGGAGCCGGTGCCGCACCCGCGCCCGTTGGGCGGCGCTGGCCTTGGCGGTGCCGATGTCCATGTCTGTGTAGATCTGGCGCGAGTCCACCGACAACACGGCCAGGTCAAAGGCCTCGGCAATGGCGATGGACAGGTCGGTTTTGCCGCTGGCGGTGGGCCCCAGCAGCACGATCACCCAGGGGGCATCACCGCTGAGGCCGGGATCAGGCTCGGCAGCGCTGGTTTCGGGGCTGAAGGCGGAAGCCATCGTCCCAGTCTGCCCGGGGCCGGGACAGGGGCCGGGTTGCACCCCTGGCGCAAAAAGCTCTCCAGAGGCCCCCAGGAGCCCCTGCATTGCAGCGATGGTAGATTAAACCTGATTGGCAGGCCTCCGCTCGCCTTCCGCGCCCCTCCTGCCCCGTATGAGCGACTCCAGCAAGGTTCAGTCCGCCTACGGCGCCGAGCAGATCCAGGTGCTGGAAGGCCTGGAGCCGGTGCGCAAGCGGCCGGGCATGTACATCGGCACGACCGGCCCGCGCGGTCTGCATCACCTTGTTTATGAGGTGGTGGATAACTCGGTGGATGAGGCCCTAGCCGGCCATTGCACCGATATTCACGTCTCCCTCAACGACGACGGCTCCTGCACCGTCACCGACAACGGCCGCGGCATCCCCACGGATATCCATCCCCGCACCGGCAAAAGCGCCCTGGAAACGGTGCTCACTGTGTTGCATGCCGGCGGCAAGTTCGGCTCCGGCGGCTACAAGGTGTCGGGCGGCCTGCACGGTGTCGGCGTCTCTGTTGTGAATGCCCTCTCCGAGTGGGTGGAGGTCACGGTCTACCGCCAAAACCAGGTGCACCGCCAGCGCTTTGAGCGCGGCAACCCCATTGGCACCCTGCTCTCGGATCCCGAGCCGGGCGATCGCACTGGCACGACGATCTGCTTCAAGCCCGATATTGAGATCTTCAGCACCGGCATCGTCTTCGATTACCAGACCCTGTCGTCCCGTTTACGTGAACTCGCCTATCTCAACGGCGGCGTGCGCATCGTCTTTCAGGATGGCCGGGCTTCGGCCCGCAATGCCGAGGGGGAGATTCACGAAGAAGTGTATCTCTACCAGGGCGGTATTCGTGAATATGTGGCCTATATGAATCAGGACAAGGATCCGCTCCATCCTGAGATCATCTATGTGAATGCCTTCAAGGAAGGGGTGCAGGTTGAGGCAGCCCTGCAGTGGTGCGTCGATGCCTATTCCGATAGTATTCTTGGCTTTGCCAATAACATTCGCACGGTCGATGGTGGCACCCATATTGAAGGCCTCAAGACCGTTCTGACCCGCACCCTCAACACCTTTGCCAAGAAGCGTGGCAAACGCAAGGAAGCCGATGGCAACCTCGCCGGTGAAAACATTCGCGAAGGCCTCACGGCAGTGTTGTCTGTGAAGGTGCCGGAGCCCGAATTCGAGGGCCAAACTAAGACGAAGCTCGGCAATACTGAGGTTCGTGGCATCGTTGATACCTTGGTGGGGGAGTCGCTCAGCCAATACCTGGAATTCAATCCCTCCGTAATTGATATGATCCTGGAGAAGGCTATCTTGGCCTTCAATGCGGCGGAGGCGGCCCGGAGGGCTCGGGAACTCGTGCGGCGCAAATCCGTGCTTGAAAGTTCCACCCTGCCCGGCAAGCTGGCCGACTGCAGTTCCCGCGATCCGAGCGAATCAGAAATTTATATCGTCGAAGGCGATTCCGCCGGTGGCTCCGCTAAGCAGGGGCGCGATCGCCGCTTCCAGGCAATCCTGCCCCTGCGGGGCAAGATCTTGAACATCGAAAAGACCGATGATGCCAGGATTTATAAAAATACTGAGATTCAGGCCCTGATCACGGCCCTAGGCTTGGGCATTAAGGGCGAGGAGTTTAAGGAGAAAAACCTGCGCTACCACCGCATCGTGATCATGACTGACGCGGATGTGGACGGTGCCCACATCCGCACCCTGCTGCTCACCTTCTTCTACCGCTACCAGAAGTCGCTGGTGGAGGGAGGCTATATCTACATCGCCTGCCCTCCCCTTTACAAGGTGGAGCGGGGCAAGAACCACAACTATTGCTACAACGAAGCTGATCTTAAAAAGGTTTTGAGTGGTTTTGGTGAGAAAGCCAACTACACGATTCAGCGGTTTAAGGGTCTCGGTGAAATGATGCCCAAGCAGCTATGGGAAACCACGATGGATCCCACCACCCGCACGATGAAGCGGGTCGAGATTGAAGATGCCCTCGAGGCCGATCGCATTTTTACGATCCTGATGGGTGACAAGGTGGCACCCCGCCGCGAATTCATCGAAGCCCACAGTGCTGAGCTGGATTTCGCCCAGCTCGATATTTGATGGGGCCCTTCCAGCGTCTCCCGTTCTTCCTTTCGGCCTTGCCCTCCTGGCGGTTGGCGGCCCTGCTAGGCCTGGCGTTGATAGCCCCCACGGCCCTGCCAGCCGGGGGCGCGGAGCGGCGCCAACCGGAGCTGCGCCGCCGCCAGGCGGGCGATCCCCATCTGGCTCCCGGGCCCCTGGCCCTGCGCTGTGCACCGCGGCAGCAGGCGCCCGCTTTGGCCCGGTTGGAGGTGGGTGAACCGCTGGAGGTGTTGCGCAGCTGGTGGTCCCCCAGCGGTCGCCGCTGGTTGCAGGTGCAAACCGCCGCCGGTCCGGGCACGCCCCGCCGCGGCTGGCTGGCTGGTTGAGCCGGTCGTGGCCCTTGCCGATGGCGTTCTAGTGGCCACTGGAGCCGTTCCTGGCGCCTGGCTGCGCTTTGTCCTGGTGAACCACCTCCAGCCGCTCTTACCGCGTAAGCATTGGGCCACGGCCGGGGTCAACCTGGTGGCCTGTCTGGCCCTGGGGCTGCTGCTCTCCCTCGGCGATGGCTGCAGTGACCTGCATCGCCTCCAGCTGCTCCTGAGCGTGGGCTTTCTCGGCAGTTTCAGCACCTTCTCCACCTTTGTGGTGGAGCTGCTCCAGGCCCTGGGCGAGGGCGAGGCGGGGGAGGCCCTTGGGCTGGCGGGTTTGTCCGTGGCGGGTGGAGTGCTGGCCCTCGAACTGGGCCGCTGGCTGGGGGGGCTCTGAGATGGCTGGCCTGGAGAGGCCTGATCGCCGGTTGCGGTTTGAGCTGAAGGCCCTAGCCCTGGTGGCCTCGGGGGCCGTGCCGGGCGCCCTGGTGCGTTGGCAGCTGGTCGAGCGGCTGGGGCCCCAGATCGGTGGCGCCAGTGCCGCCAACCTGCTGGCCAACCTGGCGGGTTGTCTCTTGCTTGGCTTTTTGAGCGGGCCGATGCCCTATCGCACCCCCTTGATGCTGCTCCTGGGGATCGGGTTTTGCGGCTCCCTCAGCACCTTCAGCGGCTGGATCCTCGATTTGGCCAGCCTGCAGCACCGGGGCCAGGGCCTGGGGGGTCTGGCCCTGGTGCTTACCAGCCTCGCTCTGGGATTGCTGGCGGCCCTGGGAGGTCGGGCCTTTAGCCGCCGCCTGTTTGGCGGCCGCCAGCCCCAGATCTAGCCCTGTCCCACCGTGGTGCTAGATCGCCAGGGCCGCCTCGATCGCGGCCACCAAGGCGGGATCAGCCGGCTCCACGGCGCTCTTGTAGCGGGCCAACACCGTGCCGTCCTTGCCGATCAGGAACTTCTCGAAGTTCCAGGCCACATCGCCGGCCGGTTCGGCCTGGGTGAGCAGGTCGTAGGGAGCGGTCTTGGCGCCGGTGGCGTGGACCTTGGCGTAGAGCGGGAAGGTGGCGCCGTAGGTGGTGGAGCAGAAGGTCTGAATCTCCTCCAGGGTGCCGGGTTCCTGGGCGCCGAAGTCGTTGCAAGGGAAGCCCAGCACCACTAGGCCCTGGGGCCCGTAGGTCTGTTGCAGTTGCTCCAGGCCGGCGTACTGGCGGGTGAAGCCGCAGCGGCTGGCAACGTTGACAATCAACAGCACCTGGCCAGTCAGGTCGCCAAGACGCTGGGACTCGCCCTTGGCCGTGGTCACCACCACGTCAGAGACATTGAACGCCATGGGGTCGGGGTATCGGGGAAGGCGGGACCCTAGCGAGGGATCCCCATACACTCTTGGTGCTCCTGCATACGGGCTTGATGAAGGAGGCAACTGGCGGCATCCCAGATCAGGGGAGCCCCATGCCTGCTGGTGGATCCTTACCAGCGACTGGACCTGGTGGACCTGTGTTGGCCGAGTTGGTGGCCCAGCAGCTCCAGGCCCTGCTCGAGGTGGGCAACTACGACGCCGTCAAGCTGCTGCTCGCCCCCGTCCAGGAGGTGGACACCGCCGAGGCGATCGGGCTTCTGCCCCGCACCCTCCAGGCCCTGGCCTTCCGGCTGTTGCCCAAGGACGAGGCGATCGCTATCTATGAATATCTCGATGGCAGCGTGCAGCAGACCCTGCTCGATCGGCTGCGCTCGGGCGAGGTGCTCGAACTGGTTGAGCAGATGTCCCCCGATGACCGGGTGCGCCTGTTTGACGAACTGCCGGCCAAGGTGGTGCGGCGCCTGCTGGCCGAACTGAGCCCGCAGGAGCGCCGGATCACGGCCCAGCTGCTGGGCTACGAGGCGGAAACGGCCGGTCGGCTGATGACCACCGAATTCATCGACCTCAAGGAATTCCATACGGCCGCCCAGGCCCTGGAAATCGTGCGCGGCCGCGCCTCCGATACCGAAACGGTCTACAGCCTCTACGTCACCGACGCCTCGCGTCACCTCACCGGCATCCTGTCCCTGCGGGATCTGGTGATGGCCGACCCGAACGACCGCATCGGCGCCGTGATGACCCGGGAGGTGGTGCGGCTCACCACCGACACCGACCAGGAGGAGGTGGCACGAGCGATCCAGCGCTATGACTTCCTGGCCCTGCCGGTGGTGGACCGGGAGCAGCGGCTGGTCGGGATCGTCACCGTTGACGACGTGATCGACGTGATCCAGCACGAGGCCACGAGAGATTTGTATGCGGCCGGGGCGGTTCAGGCCGGCGATGAGGACGACTACTTCCAGAGCAGCCTGTTCACCGTGGCCCGGCGGCGGGTGGTGTGGCTGATTGTGCTGCTGATCGCCAACACCGGCACCTCGGCCCTGATCGTGGCCGAGAAGGACGTGCTTCAACAGATGGTGGTGCTAGCCGCCTTCATCCCGTTGTTAATTGGCGCCGGCGGCATCGTCGGTGCCCAAAGCGCCACGGTGGTGATCCGCGGCCTCAGCACCAAGCGCCTGCAGGGTCTTGGGGCCGGACCCAGCATCGGCCGCGAAGCCTTGGCTGGTTTTCTGCTGGGCTGCCTGATGCTGGTGGCCGTGGTGCCCTGGGCCTGGACCCTGGGCGGCAACCCCCAGGTCGCCGCCGCCGCCGGCATCAGCCTGGTGGTGATCACCACCCTGGCGGCGGCGGGTGGGGCCTCCTTGCCCCTGCTCTGTGAGCGCTTCGGATTGGATCCGGCCTTGATGTCCACCCCTTCGATCACCACCGTTACGGATGTGGCCGGGGTGTTCATCTACCTCAGTACGGCGACCTGGCTGCTGCACCGGTTTCCCCTGGCCTAGGGCTTTCCTGGGCCTGGTTCCCCGCCCGGGGCTGGCCCCCTTCGTCTTCAGGTTCCTGAGAGCAGCTTCACACTTCTTTAGGTTAAGCTTCATACACATTCATCGCTCAGCCGTGGTCGCCGCCCTATCCCTGCCAGAACAGGGTTTCCAGTTGGTTTCCAGTGCTTCGCATGCCCCAATTGCTGTCGCTGGCCAGTCCCTGCCTGAATTGATGTCCGAATCGGTCACCACGGTTCGCACGCCGTCCCCGGGCCGCTCCATGCCCCCGGTGGATGGCGACCTGGTGCGGTCCTACCTGCGGGACATCGGCCGGGTGCCATTGCTGAGCCA
>JAEMQZ010000138.1 GCA_016463595.1 Synechococcales cyanobacterium SupBloom_Metag_052
GGTTGGGGGTGGGGTCGGGGATGCCAGCGCTCATGGTTGGTCTTTGGACTGCTGGGAGCTGCGATTGTTGCGGCAGCGATCTGAGCAGTAGCGAACCTCATCCCAAACCGCTTTCCATTTCTTGCGCCATTGAAAGGGCCTGCCGCAAACGGCGCAGATCTTGGTGGGGCGTTCGGCGTGATGGGTCATCGAATCAGCGCTGTAGGAGGGCAATCAGGGATTGAGACCATGCTCGAGCCAGCCATCCCCCTGGCACCAGCGCCGGCGCCGGTGGGGGTGATCGCAGAGTTCCAACAGCTCGACCTGAGTCAGGCCAATCCGTAGCAGCTGGAAATGCTCGGGGGTGGGCAGATCATCCGTGAGTTCGGTTGGGAACGGCGCCCCAGCCTGGAGGGGGGCGCCCGGCTGAGGCCAGCCCCAGACTGCCCGGCCGGATGGGGAGAGGGCCTGCCAATGGAGTTGGGCCTCCCTGCTGTTCTCTTCAGCTGGCAGGGTTAGGAGCGATCCGCGTAGGCGGAATTGGCAACGGGCTTTGGGCAGCAGCCATCCCAATTCCACCGCAGGTTGCCGGCCCAATTCGTCCACCTTGGCGCTGCGACCATCGGTGAGCAAGTCCAGCGCTGCGGCCCCGGCCCAACCGCGGAACACCAGGGTGCGAATTCGAGGCGTGCCATCCGCCGCCACGGTGGCCAGTTGCAGCCAGCGGGCCTGGGGCTGGCGTCCCTCCCGTTCCCGGGCAGCTCGCAGCAGGGGTCTCCAGGGGGGAAGGGCTGGCTGGCTGGTCATCGATCACTCCTGGGGGCCGATGGCTTGGAAACGCTTCCGCGTTGCCGCAGGCTAGGAATTCCAGCTTCAGCCGGGGTCGCCATAGCCTGCTGGCAATCGAGCCCGACCCCTAGTGCCTAGTTTTCGAATCCTGCGGGACGACGGCGTCGGCGACGCCATCACCCGCCAATGCTTTGCCAGTTACGACGAGGCCTATGCCGAGCTGGAAAGCTATTACGCAGATCTTTGTTGCTCTGATGATCGTCAGTACTACCGGATTGAGGAAGACCCTATCGACTTGGTGGCTTGATTGATTTGCGTAGAAAGTCTTGCATTGAAGGGTTAATCCTTACTTCAAGAGTTTGAAAGTACTTAAGCCCACTTTGCCAAGGGGGCCTTGCCCGTGATCGAGTCGATCCTCCCGGCCTCACTCCAGGGCCGGTGAAGGCTGCCAGACGGCTTGCGCAGCCAGCTCCGGCACGTAGCGTTCCACCCCCGCCATCGGTGAAGGCGTCCAGGGCAGGGTAGTGGTGTCGAGCGCAACGCGCTGGTTGAGGTCGGCGTGGAGGTTGATGCACCTGGTGGGGTCCAAACAGCTGCATCCTCTTGGCGACCTACTGCCCATCGGCCTTCTCAGGCCAGCCCCCATGGCTGCCTAGCCAGGCACGCCAGTGACGGCGATCCCAAGGCGGCAACAACCTGGCTTGTAACTGTTCATCGACTTTGCAGGGCCTCGCGGAAGCCGTTACATACTGTTACAGTTACGTCACAACACGAAACACCCATGGCCGCTTCAACCCCCCGCTTTGGTTTCGTCGCCTTCGCTGAAACCTGGAATGGCCGCCTGGCCATGCTCGGTTTCGTCATCGGCCTGGGCACTGAGCTGCTGACAGGCCAAGGCATTTTGACCCAAATCGGCCTGTCCTGATCGCTTTCTAGGCGCCGGCCCTTTCACAGCCATCCCACGCTCAATCCCCACTCCCGATGACCAACCCATCTGCCGCCAACCCGTTTCTTGAGCACAGCCAAGAACAGCTGATCCTTATGGAGCAGCTCAAGCGCGCCGAGTCCTTTAACGGACGGGCGGCCATGCTGGGCATCGTGATTGGCATTGTCACCGAGGCGATCACAGGTTCCGGCATTGCCCATCAAATTGGCCTTGGCGCCCTGGCCGATGGTTATGCCGCCTGCCGCACCCAATTCCTGCCTTTTTGCTTCTGATTGCGAGCTTCAGCCAGCGATCTGAGCCAAAACCCCTGGTAATACCAGGGGTTTTTTGATGGTCGTCATACCAGTCAGGCAGTTTGGGCAGTCAAATCGCCCTGGTTGGGGGCACTCTCTTAGCCACAAGGGCGACAGGCTGCCAACCTTGGTTGAAATCCCTGCCCAAGCAATGGTCTTTCGGTCCTTAAGGCGCACTCTGCTGGCTTCGCTAACGGCCTTGGCCCTGCTGCTCTTCACGCCAACGCCGGCATGGGCAGATTTTGTGTTGCCTCCGCTTCCCTACGCCGCAGAAGCCTTGGAGCCGGCGATTGACGCCACCACGATGGCGATCCACCACGACCGCCATCACGGCACCTACGTGGCCAACCTCAATGGCCTGATTAAGGCCAACCCCACGCTCGCCAAGCTCAGCTTGGAGAGCCTGCAGGGCCAGATCTCCAGCTTCCCTGGGGCCGTGCGCAATAACGCCGGTGGCCATTGGAACCACAGCCAGTTTTGGGCCGTGATGGCACCGGTGGGTGAGGGTGGCGAGCCTTCTGCAGATTTGCTAGCGGCGATCAACGGCGGCTTTGGTTCGATGGAGAGCCTGCAGACGCAGTTCAACCAGGCGGCGACGGGCCGCTTCGGCTCAGGCTGGGCCTGGCTGATTCGCAAGTCAGATGGAAACCTCGCCATCACCAGCACGGCAAATCAGGACAACCCCCTCATGGATCTGCCTGGCATTGAGGCC
>JAEMQZ010000057.1:0-6761 GCA_016463595.1 Synechococcales cyanobacterium SupBloom_Metag_052
AACGGAGAGGGTGGGATTCGAACCCACGGAAGGTTTCCCTTCAAACGATTTCGAGTCGTTCGCTTTCGACCACTCAGCCACCTCTCCAAATTGTCTGGTTACCAACTGGGCTGGGCTCCCCTTGGCAGAGGGGCTGATTCGGCTCAGTTGGCTGGTGAGCGCAGCGGTAGCTGGCGGCACCATGGGCAAGACCACGCCACATTAAGCAGCCGTCGGGGCGCTTAGAGCGCCCGCCATCCGGGCGTTGAGCTGGCCGTGATCCAAAGGTGATCGGGCCGGAGGTTGGGCAGTTTGAGGCGTTCCGCGTGCCTTAGCCCAAAGCCCAGCCACAGGCCTGAGATGGCTGCTCTAGGCCTTGGGGTTCGCTCCTGCCAGCTCCGCCAGGACTGGCGATCGGGTAACAAGAGCCAGTAAAGGCGGCCGGCTTGCAGCATGGCCGCCTGGCTGTCAGTGGCCAGGGGCCGCAAGCTCAAACCCGGGCTTTGCAGTTGTTGCCCCACCTGGAGGGATGGGCTAGGTGCAGCGCCGAACTCGGGGTCCGATTCACCCAGGGCCCAGATGACGGTGTCGCTCATCTCCTGCCAGCACTCGCTCCCCAGGGAGGCCACCGGATCGCTGAGTAAGACCCAGTCGAAGCGCTGCAGACCCAGGCCGGTGGCGAGCTGGCGGGCCCGGCCGCAGCTGAATCGATCGCCGGAGCGGCTGACCAGGGCACCGCGGCCTCCGTGGCGGGCGACCAGCAGGTCCCTTTCGCCCTCGTGGACCAGCAGCAGATGATCGCCAGCGCTCCTGGCCAGATGCAACACCATGGCGGCGGCCAGGAGCCCTAGGCCGGGGCCCCGCCAGCGCCTGACCCTGGCGGAGCCAGCCAGGAGCCAGGGCGCCAGGCCGGCGCTGAACAACACGACCAGCACGGGATCGAGCCGCCCCAGCTGCCATTGGGCCAGGGGCAGGGCGGCGAACTGGCGGCTGATCCATAGCAGCAGCTGGGTGAGGGGCAGTATGGGCAAGGCGATCAATCCCAGCAGGGCTGGAACCGTGACCGACACCAGGGCCATGGCCATCGCCCCCAGGGTGAGGGGGGTGAGCAGGGGATCGACCGCCAAGTTGGCGGCCACCGCATAGAGGGGCACGCTGCCGAAGTGGAGCAGCTGCAGGGGCAGGGTCCAGAGGGAGGCCGCCAGGGGGACCGCTATCGCCACTGCCAGCCACCGGCGAGCCTTCCCGGGGGTTGGCCCCGCCAGTCGCTCCTCCAGGGGGCGGGCCGTGAGCAGCAGCCCAGCGGTGGCAGCAACGCTCAGCTGGAAGCCCACATCCAGCAGCCAGCTCGGCTGCCAAAGAAGCATCAGCAGGAGGCAGAGCAGCAACACCCCTAGGGGTCGGCTGCGGCGGCCGCCCTCCTGCACTAGGAAGGCCATCGCCCCCATCACCACGGCCCGCACCACCGAGGGCTGGGGGCCGGCCAGCAGCAGAAACAGCAGCATTGCCCCCAGGGCCAGGCCCCAGCGCAGGGGCCTGGGGCCGCCGCGGGCTAGGGCCATCACCGCGCCCAGCAGCACGGTGAGATGAAACCCCGAAGCCGCGAGAGCGTGGGATAGGCCTGACACCCGAAAGGCGTCGCGCACCTCCAGGGGCACGGGCACCACGGCACTGCCGAGCACCAGGGCCGCCAACACACCGCCGGCCTCGGGGCCGCCCCGCGCCAGCAGGGCCTGGGCCATGCGTCGCCGCAGGTCGGCCACCGGCGTGGCCGGCTTGGCCAGCAGGCTCCACCGCCCCACGTCCAGCACCGTCCAGATGCCCTGGCGGGCCAACCGTTCCGCCGGGCCGGCCAGCAGGGGATGGGGAGCAGCCCGGGGCCGCCGCAGTCGGCCGCCCACCTGCAGGCGCCAGCCCTCCTGCAGCTGCGGGCAACTGCGGAAGCGCAAGTCACTGCGGCCTTTCTGCCATTGGATGGGCACCCGGCACCCCTTGCCGTCCAGGGTGGGCTGGGGATCGGCCAGGAGCGTGCCGATCCGTTCGATCGCCACCGGCTGGTTGGTGCCGGCAGGGATCAGGGTCACCGGATCGCCAGGTCCCGGGCCGGGCTGGTGGCCCAAGCCCCAGGCCAGTAGCAGGGGCAGGAGCACCACCAGTCCCCAGCGGCTCCGGTGGGGTCGACAGAGCCAAAGGCCCAGGCCGACCAGCAGACCCGTGCCGCCTAGCTGCAGGCCCAGCGGCAGGGGCAACACCCCCAGGCCCAGGGATAGCAGGGCCAACGACACCACGACGGCCGCCATTGGCGCTGTCCAGGGGGAACGGGATCCTGAGGGTTCCCTGCTCCAGCCGCCCTGGCCCTAGGGGCCGGTCCTTGGTGAGCCCCAAGAAAGGGGGCCGTCAGCTGACAGGGGGGAAGCGGCCTTAGGGTTTCGGCCCTAGGGGTTTCGGCCCGATTGGCCGCGATCCTGCCGGATCCGCCCCCGCGCCGCCTTCTCGCTTGCGTCTGCCCGTGCTGCGCCGATCTCTGCTGAGTCCTTGGGGTCTAAGTCCATCGGGGCCGCAGGCTGCCGCTGGCTTCGCCCTGGGGTTGCTCCTGCTGGGCGCCAGTGTCGTCGGCTTCGGGGCGGCCCGGGCCCAGGCCCGTTCGATCACGGTGGTGGCCGGCGACACCCTGGAGCAGCTGGCCCTGCAGCAGGGGGTGTCGTTGGAGGCCCTGATGGCCTTGAACGGGATTCGTGATCCCCGGGGCCTCCAGATCGGCCAGCGCCTGCTGGTGCCGAATCGCCCTAGCCCGGCCCGCCCAGCACCCGAGCCCCAGGGGGCCGTTGAGCCTCCTGGGGATGGCATGGGCCTGGCGGCCAGCGCCGCCCTGTTGCTGAGCCCGGCGGAGCGGCGCGACCGGGCCGAATTGGCCCTGCGGGAGCAGTCGGGCCAGGCCCGCTGGAAATGGTTCAACCGCACGGCGGTGGACTGGGCCGGTTGGAAACTCACCAGCAGTGGCGCCCGCTTCACCCTGGTGAAGGGCTCCGATGCCGACTTGGGCGTCAGCCGCGGCGCCGCCTCCGCCGTGGCCGTGCAGTGCGAAACCCTGCGCCAGACCTGGCGCGTCAATGGTCAATGGCTGCCCTGGGGCGCGGCGGCGCCGGGGTCGGTGGGCCAGCGGATCGTGCTCGACCTCTGCAGCAACACCCTGAACGATCCGGCCGTGCCCCTGCCTCCCGCCCCTCCGCTCCTGCCGGGGGCCCCTTTTGCCGCCCCCTAGGGGCTAGGCAATTGGAGAATCAGGTCACAGACCTGCTGGCTGGGCATCTGTTTGCCCAATAGCGGCGCCACCAGGGCCGCCAGGGGCCGCAGCTTGCAGGGGGCCACGGCGCTTTCCACCAGCCGCCCCCCCTGAAAGGACAGCACCGCCACCACCAGAGTTAGGGCTAAGCGCCTCATGGTTGGGTCCCCATGGCCTCGCGCTGGTCGGCGCTGAGCAGGGGGAAGCCCAGGGCCTGGCGCTCCGCCAGCCAGGCTTCGGCCACCTGGCGGGCCAGGTGGCGGATGCGGCCAATCGTGGCGGTGCGCTCGGTGACCGAGATCACGCCGCGGGCCTCCAGCAGGTTGAAGGTGTGGCTGCACTTGAGCACGTAATCGAGGGCCGGGGCCGGCAGCTTGGCGGCGACCAGATCCGTGGCTTCGGCCTCATAGAGGGCAAAGAGTTGGGTCAGGCGCTCCGGGTTTGAGGCCTCAAAGTTGTAGGTGCACTGGCCCTTCTCGAAGGGCAGCCAGATGTCGCCGTAGCTGCGCCGCCCATCCCAGCTCAGGTCCCAGATGCTCTCCACGTCCTGGAGGTAGGTGGCCAGGCGCTCAAGGCCGTAGGTGATTTCAATCGACACGGGCCGGCAATCAATCCCGCCGCATTGCTGGAAATAGGTGAACTGGGTCACTTCCATGCCATCGAGCCACACTTCCCAGCCCACCCCCCAGGCCCCCAGGGTGGGCGATTCCCAGTTGTCCTCGACAAAGCGGATGTCGTGGTCGGCGGCGCGGATGCCCAGGGCTTCGAGCGAGGCCAGGTAGGTCTCCTGGATGCCCTCAGGCGAGGGTTTAATCAGCACCTGATATTGGAAATAGTGCTGGGCCCGGTTGGGGTTGTCGCCGTAGCGGCCATCGCTGGGACGGCGGCAGGGTTCCGGGTAGGCCACGGCCCAGGGCTCCGGTCCGATCGCCCGCAGCACCGTGTGGGGACTCATGGTGCCGGCCCCCTTTTCGGTGTCGTAGGGCTGCAGGATCAGGCAGCCCCGCTCCGCCCAGAAGCGATTCAGGGTGCCGATGATGTCCTGGAAGTGCATGGGGCGATCCGTAGGGGCGCTCGAAACGGGCTGGTGGGCCAGGAATTAAGCCATTGTGACCTGGAGCATTAGGCACCAGGCGGCTGGAAGCGATGCCAGCTCCACCACTCCCCCGGGGGCAAGGCCTGGGCCGGACCATCACCTAGCTGCACCTGGACCAGTTCCGGCCGGCCAGCCCTGAGGCTGAGCCCGGCGCCGAGGCGGAAGCGTTGGCGGCCCTCCAGCAGGGCCCCGTAGACGGTTCGCCCTTGGGGATCCCGCAGCTCAATCCAGCTGGGGCCGCTGGTGATCACCAGCAGCTCCTTGGCGCGAGCGGGCCCGCCCGCCTGGGGGGCTACCTGGTTTGCCCCCAGGGGCGCGGGGTTCGGTTGGGGGCTCCCCGGTGCCAACTGCCGCTGGAGCAGGCCAAAGGCAGCCAGGGCGGCCACCGCGGCCCCTAGGGCCAGCCGGTATCGCGGTGACCGCCACCCCGGGGCCGGCCCTGGAGCCAGGAGTCGGGGCGATGCCGCCGCCGGTAGGGCCCGTTGCAATTGGTCCCGCAGCAGCAGGTTCTGCTGGCGCAGCAGCCGTTCTTGCTCGAGCAGGGGCTGGAGTTGTTGCTCGAACTTGCGCTCATAAATCCCAGGGAGTTCGCCGATCAGCGCCTCCAGCTCGCCAATCAGCTGGCGGGTGTCGGCCAGCCGCCCCTGGATCGCCGCCAGCTCCCGCTGGTCCCCTTCGGCTTGATCGCTCATGGCATGGCCGGCGGGCCGAGCAGCAAGGGGGATACCGCCGCAGCTTGGCAGCCCTGGCCGAGCCGCCGCAAGCGGGGCCCTGCCCGCTCAGGCCACCAGTTCCAGCAGCCCCATCTGGCCGCCCGCCAGGGGACGGTGCTGGATCCGCTGAAAGCCCGCTTGGCGCGCCAGGGATTCCTGCTCGGGGCCGGTGGGGAAGCGGGCCAGGCTCTCCTCTAAATAGGCGTAATGGGCTTCGAGATCGGCCTGGCGGGCCAGGGGCACCACCAGCTGGCGCAGGTAGAAGCGTTGGAAGCGGGCCACCAGGCCGGCGGGATCCTCGGGCCGGTTGAAATCGAGCACGGCGGCGCGGCCGCCGGGGCGCAACAGCCGCCGCAATTCGCCCAGGCCGGCGAGGGGATCGGCCAGGTTGCGCAGGCCGTAGGCGATCACGGCCCCATCGGCCCAGCCGTCCGGAAGGCCCGTGGCCAGGGCATCGCCCAGGCGCCAGTCCAGGCGCAACCAGGGCTGGCTAGCGGCCCGGCGCCGGGCCAGCTCCAGGGGTGCTTCTGCGGCATCAAGGCCCAGCACCTGGCCTCCCGGACGCACTTTTTCGGCCAGGAGCAGGGCTAGATCGCCCGTGCCGCAGCAGAGGTCGATTAGGCGCTGGCCTGGCCTGGGGGCCACATAAGCGATGGCCTGGCGCTTCCAGAGGCGGTGCAGGCCGAGGCTCAGGGTGTCGTTGAGGCGGTCGTAGCTGGGCGCGATCTGTTCAAACAGCTGGCGTACGGCCGCTGGGTCACCGGGTTGCATGCAGATTGAGGGGGCCATCCCAGGGAAGGGAAATGGCATCCAAGCTGATTCCCGCTTCGCTGCCGGTGGCGTAGGCATCGGGCAACAGGCCCCGGGCTTCGAGCCGATCGGGGCTGGTGAGGGTGAGCACCATCACCGTGGCCAGCCCCACCGCCGCCGAGCAGACCATGCAGCCGGCCAGCATCAGCGAAAACTCCTTGCGTTGGTTGGCCACCTCCATCAGCCGCAGGGCCCAGCCGACCAACGCGACCACCACCAGCACCATCGCCACGGCGAGGGCCGTTGTGGTGGAGGGGAGGGAGGTCAACACGGAGGCCTGGGCGCAGGGGGGCTGGAATCGGGCTGGAGCGTGCCGGCCTTCAGGGGCCAGGCCGCAGGACGCCAGGGGGATGGGCGTGCCAGATCCCGCAAATGTAACTAGAGGTTAAGTGGCGCGTGATCGCCCAGCGGGGTGTCAAGCAGGCGATCCGCTCGCTGCGGCTGGCGTTGCATCGGATCGGCGCTGGATTGGCGCAAAAACTGCCCCACTTGTGCTGCGGCGCTGCATCGCCAGTCGCGCACCGATTCAGCCGGCCATGGCTGCTTCCAAGGGACGCAGGTTCACCCCCTGGGCCAGCAACTCCGTTTTGATCTGCTCCACGGTCAGCACCCCGTCATGGAGCAGGGAAGCGAGCAGGGCCGCTGCGGCCTGGCCTTCCCCCAGGGCGGCGCCGATGTGGGCGATGCTGCCGGCCCCGCCCGAGGCGATCACGGGCACGGCCACCGCTGTGGCCACGGCCCGGGTTAGGGCCAGGTCGTAGCCGGCCTGGGTGCCATCGCCATCCATGGACGTGAGCAGGATCTCGCCCGCCCCCAGGGCCACGACCTGCTTCGCCCAGGCCACCGCATCGAGGCCCGTGTTCTCGCGGCCGCCTTTGAC
>JAEMQZ010000057.1:6861-10642 GCA_016463595.1 Synechococcales cyanobacterium SupBloom_Metag_052
CGCGCCGGGCGCGGGCATCGATCGCCACGACGATGCACTGGCAACCAAAGCGCTGGGCCCCTTCGGCCACCAAGTTGGGATCGGCCACGGCCGAGGAATTGAGGCTGATCTTGTCGGCACCGGCCCGCAGCAGCTCGGTGATGCCCTCCACGGAGCGGATGCCGCCGCCGACGGTGAAGGGGATCGTCACCGCCTCGGCGGTGCGGCGCACCAGCTCCACCAGGGTGCTGCGGCCCTGGTGGCTGGCGGCGATGTCGAGGAACACCAGCTCATCGGCGCCGGAGGCGCTGTAGCGGCAGGCCAGCTCCACCGGGTCGCCGGCGTCGCGCAGGCCAACAAAATTGACCCCCTTCACCACCCGGCCATCGGCCACGTCCAGACAGGGAATGATCCGTTTGGCGACCATGGCAAGGCGGCGGGTAAGCGCTGGTAGGGTTGCGCAACTTTTGAGTTACGCCGGTTATGTCCCAGGCTGCCATCACCATCGGCTCGAAGGTGCGGGTCACCCGGGTTCGTGACCGCATCCCCGCTGGCCTCGTTGCCACCCTCCAGGCCGATGCCACCGGCACTGTCAAGGATTTCAAGCTCACCGATGGCACGGGCATCGGCGTGGTGGTGGAACTGAGTGGCGGCGGTACCACCTGGTTCTTCGACGACGAAATCACCCCCGCCTGAGGCCAGTCAGCCCGTGAGCGATCGCCCAGGCCAAGCCAGCCCCGCCCCAACCCAGCCTGGGGACCAGGGTCCCGGCGGTGGAGCCCGCCAACTGCTCGGCATGAAGGGTGCCAGCGGCACCTCCACCATCTGGAAGATCCGGCTCCAGCTGATGAAGCCGGTCACCTGGATTCCCCTGATCTGGGGGGTGCTCTGTGGTGCCGCCGCTTCGGGCCGTTTCCACTGGACCCTGCCCGAAGTGGCCGCCTCCTTCGCCTGCATGGTGATGAGCGGCCCCCTGCTGGCTGGCTACACCCAAACGATCAACGACTACTACGACCGCGAGATCGACGCGATCAACGAGCCCTACCGGCCGATTCCCTCCGGGGCCATCCCCCTTGGCCAGGTGAAGGCCCAGATCTGGATCCTGCTGCTGGCGGGCCTGGCAGTGGCCTACGGCCTCGACCTCTGGGCTGGCCATGGCACGCCGGTGGTGTTTCTGCTGGCCCTGGGCGGCTCCTTTGTGAGCTTCATCTACTCAGCGCCACCCCTGAAGCTCAAACAAAATGGTTGGCTGGGCAACTATGCCCTCGGCGCCAGTTACATCGCCCTGCCCTGGTGGGCCGGCCAGGCCCTGTTTGGCCAGCTCACCTGGACCACCGCCCTGCTCACCCTGGCCTACAGCCTGGCGGGGCTGGGCATTGCCGTCGTTAACGACTTCAAGAGCATCGAAGGCGACCGGGCCCTGGGGCTCCAGTCCCTGCCAGTGGTGTTCGGTGCCCAGCGGGCCAGCTGGATTAGCGCCGGCATGATCAACCTTTTCCAACTGGCCATGGTGGCCGTATTAATTGCCATCGGCCAACATTTTTCGGCCGTGCTCTTGGTGCTGCTGATCGTGCCCCAGATGACCTTCCAGGACATCTGGCTGCTGCGCGATCCGGTGGCCTTTGATGTCAAATACCAGGCCAGCGCCCAGCCCTTTTTGGTGATCGGCATGCTTGTTACGGCCCTGGCGATTGGCCACAGCTCCCTCACCACGGGCCTGGCGCCAGTGGTGGGCATGTGAAAGGGCGAAGGCGCCAGCTGCTGGTCGCCGGCCTCTGGGCCGCCGGCATCGGCGGAGTGGTGGCCGTGGGTCAGTCCCTGCTGATGCAGGGGTTCGACAAGCTGCTGCCCGATGTCAGCCATATCAACAGCTTCAACCGGCCCGGCACGGTCACGGTGCTGTCGGCCGATGGCCAGGTGATCCAGAAACTGGGCCCCGCCACCCGCGACAAGGTGGCCAGTGGCCAGATGCCGGAGCTGGTCAAACGGGCCTTTATCGCCGCCGAAGACCGTCGCTTCTACAAACACGATGGCATCGATCTGGTGGGGATTAGCCGGGCGGTGGTGCGCAACATCACCCGCGGCTCCTTGGAGGAGGGGGCCAGCACGATCACCCAGCAGCTGGCCCGCACCGTCTTCCTCAGCCAGGACCGCACGATCACCCGCAAGCTCGAAGAAGCGGCCCTGGCCGGCAAGCTCGAGCGCCAACTCAGTAAGGAGCAGATCCTTGAGCAATATCTCAACTACGTGTACCTGGGCTCCGGTGCCTACGGCGTGGCCGATGCGGCCTGGATCTACTTCTCCAAAACCCCAGCGGAATTAACCCTGCCCGAGGCGGCCCTGATCGCCGGCTTGCCGCCCGCCCCCTCGGTCTATTCGCCGCTGGTTAATCCCGACCTGGCCCTGCAGCGGCGCCGGATCGTGCTGCGGCGCATGCGTGAGGCCGGCTTCATCGACGATCGCCAGCAGCTTGAGGCCCTGGCCACGCCGCTCAAACTGAAGCCAGCCGTGCCCAAGTATTGGGAAAGCCGGGCGCCCTATTTCACCAGCTGGGTGGCCCAGGAGCTGCCCAAGGTGCTCAGCCCCGAACAACTGGAGGTGGGCGGGCTAACGATCCGCAGCAGCCTCAATTTGGCCTGGCAGGACCAGGCCCAGAAGGTGATCGATGCCAGCACCCCGGGCGCCATGCAGGGGGCCCTGATTTCGATGGAGCCTGGCAGCGGCCTGGTGCGGGCCCTGGTGGGCGGCAAGGACTACAACAAGAGCCAGTTCAACCGGGCCGTCCAGGCCCTGCGTTCTCCGGGCTCCACCTTCAAGCTGTTTGTGTATCTCGCGGCCCTCAAACAGGGCATGAAGCCCGAAGACACCGTGGTCGATGAACCGCGCTGTTTTGCTGGCTATTGCCCCAAAAACTTCAGCAATCGCTATTTGGGGCGCATCCCGATGTGGGTGGCGATGCAGAACTCCCTCAACGTGGTGGCGGTGGAGCTGCTGCAAAAAGTGGGCTTTGACCCGGTGATCGCCACGGCCCGCAGCCTGGGCATTACCCGGCCCCTGGGGCGCTACTACCCGATGGCGATCGGCGCCTATGAGCAGACGGTGCTCGACATGACCGCCGCCTATGCGGCAATCACCAACCGGGGCGTTTACGTGGCGCCGACCCCGTTTGAGGAAATCCTTGGCCCCAATGGCGACCTGCTCTGGAGCCGCCGCGTCGATGGCGACCGGGGCCGCCGGGCCGTGGCTAGCCCCCTGGCCGACGCCATGCTCTGGATGCAGCAGCAGGTGGTCAAGGGAGGCACCGGCGGCGGTGCCTCCCTTAAGGATCGCCCCGTGGCCGGCAAGACCGGCACGTCCGAATCGGGTCGGGACTTGTGGTTCATCGGCTCGATCCCCCAGCTCACCACCGCCGTCTGGCTCGGCTACGACGACAGCCGCGAGACCCGCAACACCAGCGTGCTCGCCACCTACGCCTGGCACGACTACATGGCGCCGATCGTCAGGGACCTGCCGGTGCGCCAATTCCCGCCCAAACCCGTGCTGACCAGCAGCTTCCAAGCACCGCCCCGGCCCCGGCCCGTGGTGTCCAGCCAGCCGGAGGCCATGCCCAATCCGCTCCCCGGTGAGCGCTCCGATCCAGCCCCTAGCCCAGACGAAGCTGGCCTGGCGTTGCCGCCCCCTAGCCAGGGACCTGGCAGCGTTGGCCCTGGCTCCAATGGAAGCCCTTCGCCAGCACCCAGTCGCCTGACGCCCCTGCCACCCAGCCTGCCGAGCCCCAGCCGCGGGCCCCTTAGCGCCCCGC
>JAEMQZ010000139.1 GCA_016463595.1 Synechococcales cyanobacterium SupBloom_Metag_052
GTGGGGTGATTTGGTTTGGGTGATTTGGGGGTGGGGATCTAAGGGAGTGGAGGAGGGCGTTGCGTCTGAGGCAGGTGATGACCTTTTCCTTTCTGTCCTCCAATCATCAAACTCCATGAGGGTTGTTAATTTCTACCGATCGACTAGTCCGTTTAATCCCTGTAATTCCATTCAAGAGATAGGTTTCCTCGATGGTTCTATGTGGGGGCTTAGTTATTTTAGTTAGCTCTAAATTTTGATCAGTGGGATTGGTGTGATTTCGGGTTGCTGTCTCTGGAGTTTGATCGCCGCTTCCAACGTTAGGTTTAGGTATTACGAATGCTCAAGCCTGGGGCTATCGCTTACCAGCGCCATCCCCGCCACACTTGCTTTTAGTTCTCTCTGCGCCACGTCACCTTCCAATCCGTTACTGGCATGACCCTCGACGCCCTACAAGCGCGCGGCGGCTGGCAACTCCTGGCGGCCCCCGAGGAGCGGGCCGCGGGTGAGGCGGCCCTGGCTTTGGCCGCTGGGCAGTTGCCCGATGGAGCGGGGCTGGTGCTGGGTAGTGGCGGCAGCAGCGGTGGCCGGCGTTGGTGTTTGCAGCCCTGGGGCCATTTGCAGGCCTCCGCCGCTGCTTGTGGCCAGTGGTTGGCGGCCCAGGGTTTCGAGCTCTCGGCCCTCACCCTGGTGAACCCCCTGCCGCTCCACCACATGAGCGGCCTGATGCCCCAGTTGCGGGCCCGGGCCTGGGGGGCGGATCTGGTGAACCTCAGCCCCGCCCAGCTCAAGCGGCCCGCGGAGCTGCTGGATCTCCAGGCGAACTGGCGCCAGCCGCTGCTGCTGTCGCTTGTGCCCACCCAGCTGCAGCGCCTGCTGGCGCACCCCAGCGGCCTGGCCTGGTTGCAGCGTTTTGAGCTGATCTGGCTCGGCGGCGCCGGCCTGCCTGGCGAACTGGCGCAGCGGGCCCGCCAGGCCCGGCTGCGCCTGGCCCCTTGCTATGGCGCTACCGAAACCGCCGCCATGGTCTGCGCCCTCGAGCCCGACCGCTTTCTGGCCGGGGTTGGGGGCTGCGGCCAGCCCTTCGCCGATTGCCAGTTGCGCCTCGGCGAGCAGGGGGCGATTGAGCTCCGCACCCCCCGCCTCAGTTTGGGCTGGTTGCAGGACGGCGCCCTGGTGCCCTTTGCGGGCCCATCGCTCTGGTGGCGCAGTGGTGATGGCGGCCGGCTCACCCACCAGGGCCTGGAAGTGCTGGGCCGCCTCGATGGCGCCATTAATAGTGGTGGTGAGACCGTCTTTCCGGAGCAGGTCGAGCAGCGCCTGCTGGATCTAGCCGCAGACGCCGGCCTGCCCCTGGCGGCCTTGCTGGTGCTGGGCGAACCCGATGCCCTCTGGGGGGAGCGCCTGGTGGGGCTGTTTAGGCCCCTGCCTGGGGCCGGTGATCCGGCCCCCCACCAGCTGGCGGAGGCCCTCAAAAGCCTGGCCCGCCAACTCCCCCCCAGCCAGCGGCCCCAGCGCTGGCTGGCCTGCCCGGAGCTCGCCCCCTCAGAACTCGGCAAATGGCAGCGGGGCCATTGGCGCAGCTGGCTAGCCAGGGCATGACAAGGGCCTGGCCTAGGGCTAAATTGTTATGGATTCAATTAATTCAATGACAAACAGCAATCCCACCGAAACCAGCAACAAGAAGATGGTGGCGGGCCTAACCGGCATCTTCCTGGGTAGCCTTGGCATCCATAAGTTCGTGTTGGGCTATACCCGGGCCGGTGTGATCATGCTGGCGGTTACCCTTGTGACCTGTGGCTTCGGCAGCATCGTAACCGGCTTGATTGGCTTGATCGAAGGCATCATTTACATCACCAAAACCCCTGAGGAGTTCCAGGCCACCTACGTCGACGCCAAGAAGGAGTGGTTCTGATGGCTTCGCCGGCCAGCGGCACCCCCGGAGCTTTTCAGCGCCTAGGGCCCTTGCTGTTGCTGGCCTTGGCCTCCCTGGCCACCTTCAACAGCTTCGGCTCCATTCCCATGGATGGCATTCACCCCCTAGCGGTGATCACCAGCCTGCTGCCAGTCCAGTTGGCCGCCGTGCTCTGGCTGGTGTTGCGTCGCCGCGACTGAACCGCACCAGCCAGCCTGGGCTTCTTCAAGGCAGCCCAGGCTTGTTTGTTTCAGATCTGGCGTCCGGGGCCTCGGTGCTGGGCTGGCAAGCTTCCAGCCAGGCGCTGATCACCGCTGGCAGCGCACAACCCTGGCGATCGTCGATCGTGATCGCCCGATGGCGGGTCAGGCCCCTGGCAGCGGTCTGTCCGCGGCAACTAAAGCTGTAGGCCACTTCGAAGCTGCCTTGATCGAGCTGGCGCGGCTGCAGGCCGATCTCAAGGCGATCTCCGCAGACGAGCGGCCGGCGGTAATCGGCGCTGCAATGCACGATCGGCAGGGCAATGCGGAGGGCCGGCCCGATGGGATCATTGGCCCCCTGCTGGCCTGGCGGGTGTGCCATGGCCCACTCCGGCCTGGGGAAAATCTCGGCGGCGCCGATGCCGAAGCGCTCCAGGCTCTCCTCATAGGCCTCGTGGCACCAGCGCAGGAGCTGGTGGAACTGGATCACGCCGGCGGCGTCGGTGTCGCCGAAGCGCACCGTGCGCTCTAGCCGTAGCCAGGGCTGGCATTCCATTCGGCGTTGGTGTTCCCA
>JAEMQZ010000058.1 GCA_016463595.1 Synechococcales cyanobacterium SupBloom_Metag_052
CGGGCGGGCCAGGCCCCGGCCCACGGCCCGGCAGTGCTGGAGCATCTCTTCGAGGGTCACCGGCAGGGTGGTGGCATGGCCGAGCACCACCATGGCCAGGGAATCACCCACCAGCACCACATCGGCGCCGGCAGCCTCCACCAGGGCAGCCGAGAGGGCATCCCAGGCCGTGAGCATGGCAATGGGCCTGCCGTCCTGTTTGAACTGGGTCAGATCGCCGGGACGCAGGGGCACCGATCCTCCGGGGCGCAGGCCCATTGCTAGCATCCAATCGACTCGGACCCATGCGGCCCGGACGCCCAAATCTGGTCAGGACCGGAAGGGAGCAGCCACACGGGATGCTCCAGGCAGGCGTGGACTCCGGGTCACCCCATTTCCGTTTGCCTGCCTGTTCTGTGCAGACGACAAACATCGAAAACCCTCGTGATCAGGGGCTTCGAACAAGCATCGCTCAAAAAAATAGGCCCAGTTGGCCTAAGGACACTCCCACCAGAGCCGTCGTCCCAGCATTGTGCGCGCCACGGGAGATCAATGGAACCAAGGGGAAGGGGCCGCTTAGGCAGCCCCCCAGGGGCCTCAGAGACCCTGTTGGCGGTTGAGCAGGAAAGGCGGGATTTTGGCGCCCGCGGGCTGGCTCTGGGCCTGGCTATGGGCGGCGCGCAGGTCGGAGCTGAAGGTGCTGATCGTGCGCTCAGGGCGGTAGGTAGTGCCACCCTCAAAGCCGGTAGCAATCACGGTCACGTGGATTTCCCCCTCAAGGGATTCATCCACCACGGCTCCCACAATGATGTTGGCCTCGGGATCGACCACGTCGTAGATCACCTCGCAGGCGGTGGTCATGTCTTCGAGGGTCATGTCGCGGCCGCCACTGATGTTGACCACACAGCCCTTGGCCCCATCGATGCGGGCAGATTCGAGCAGGGGGCTGCTCATCGCCGCCTGGGCGGCCTCGATCGCCCGCGAGCGTCCCGAACCAACGCCAATCCCCAACAGGGCGGTGCCGGCATCGGCCATCACCGAGCGCACGTCGGCGAAGTCCACGTTCACCAGGCCCGGCTTGGTGATGATGTCGCTGATGCCCTTGACGCCCATGCGCAGCACGTCATCGGCGGCGCGGAAGGCCTCCTGCAGGGGCGCTCCAGCAATGGCGTCGCGCAGCCGGTCGTTGGGGATCACGATCAAGGTGTCCACATGTTCGGCCAGGCGGGCGATGCCCTCCTCGGCCTGGCGCATGCGCTTGCGGCCCTCAAAGCTGAAGGGCTTGGTGACGATGCCAACGGTGAGGGCGCCGCATTCCTTGGCCACCTCGGCCAGGATCGGCGCCGCGCCTGTGCCCGTGCCGCCGCCCATGCCGGCGGCGATGAAGACCAGATCCGCGCCCTGGAGCGATTGCAGCAGCTCGTCGCGGGACTCCTCGGCGGCCTTTTGGCCGATCACCGGATTACCCCCGGCCCCCAGGCCGCGGGTGAGTTTCTGGCCCAGTTGGAGCCGTTGTACCGCCGAAGACTGGATCAGGGCCTGGGCATCGGTATTGAGCACCCGGTAGCCCACCCCCTGCAGGTCGGAGGCAATCATGCGATTGACCGCATTGCTGCCGCCACCACCGACGCCAATCACCTCAATGCGGGCGGTCTGGCTGGGCACGATGCCGTTCCCCCCAGGCACGCTGGCGCTGTAAGGGCCTTCGTTCGTGATCTCCATGGAAGGTCCCATGCCATTCATCCTGGGCAGCATTATGTCGTCGCTGGGTCCAGCGGGCCTGATCGATTGCGAAAGATTCGCTTGAAACCCTGGTTTGACCACCGCCTTGTCAAGGTTTCAAGTCCTTAGTCCACGCCCATGCCGGGGCCACCAGAGCCGCCGGGCCGGGGCTTGGGCGGCAAGCCCAACTCAGGATGGTCCGGATCGCTGAGGTCGATCGACTGCACCTTCAATCCCTTCACCCGGCTGGACAGTTGGCTGGAGAGGTGGCTCAGCATCTCGAGGCGGCGGCCCAGCTGGCCATCGGGCAGGCCGAGGCGCACCTTGCCGAGGGAGCTGGTGATCAGCCACAGGTTGCCGTTGGGCTCGAACTGGATCTCCAAGAGGGTGGAGCCGAGCTGTTCACTGCGGCCCAGCACCTGGGCTAGGGGCGGTCGCAGGTGCTCCTGCCAGCCGCTGACCAGCAGCAGTGGGGCACCGCCCGTCCCATTGGCTCCCGATTGCTGGCGGCTGGTCATCCAGTTGCCGAGCCGGTCGACATAGCCCTGCTCGAGGCCCTTACCCGTGTGCCGTTCGGCCCGGGCCACCGCCTTGCGATCGACCAGGTCGATGCGCAGCCGCGGCGGCAGCATCAGCCGGGTCACCTGAACGTTCTCCACCGGCAGGGCCGCGGCCAGTTGGGCCGCCAACTGGCGCGGCTGGAGATTGAGAAGTTGCACCGGGAAGCGCAGCCGCGCCTCCTGGATGATCTGATCGCGGGAGACCTGGCGGCTGCCCACCACCTCCACCTGGCTCGGGCTACGCAAGCTCCAGCCCTGGCCGAGCAGCACCCAGCCCAGGCCGGCGGAGGCGCCCACCAGCACCAGCACGCGCCAGATCTCCTGCAGCCGTTGGTTGCGGCGTTGCAGGCGCAGCTGGCGGCGCCGCTCCGCCCCAGGCCCAGGGCGCCTTTCCGTCTCGAGCGGGCTCACAGGTCGCAGCGGGCCCGGGCCATCAGCTGGTCGATCCAGACGCGGGCCCGCTCCGCATCGGCGAAGGGCAGGTCCTTGTGCAGGCCGCCACCGACCAGGCGCAGGCGGCAGGCGCCATGGGCCTCGTCGGTGAGGGGCGCCTCACCAGAGCGCAGGGCCAGCAATTCCGCGCACTCCAGGGTTTTCACCGCAAATTCGTCCTTTTCGACCAACTGGCCCGCCTCAAAGGCACTCCAGCTGAGGATGCCCCCCTTCAGCTTGGCGCCGCCACAACTATCGAGCTTGGCCAGTTCGGCGCCCTCCGCCCAGTCGCGAAAGAGCTGCTGACGCCTGCGCTCGAGCCAGCCCAGGGCCGTGAGCAGCACAAACACCAGGAGCAGGGGCAGCCATAAGAGTCCGTGAATCATCTGGGCTCGACGCTCCTGCCGGTCTGTGGCCTGGATTCTTGCGCCAGTTGCACCAGCTGGTGCACCAACTCCTCAAGTGGTAACCCTGTGGCATCCCAGAGCATGGGATACATGCTCTGGCTGGTAAAGCCCGGCAGGGTGTTGATCTCATTGAGCCAGAGGGCGCCGCTGGCCTCCTCAAAGAAGAAATCCACCCGCGATAGGCCGGCGGCCCCCACGGCCCGGCAGGCCGCGATCGCCATCTCCCGGGCCCGTTCCGCAATCACGCCATCCACCTGGGCCGGGATCACGGTGTGGCTGAGGCCGGCGGTGTACTTGGTCTCGTAGTCGTACCAGTCGGCGTCAAAGCAGATCTCCCCCAGCACCGAGGCGGCCATCTGGCGATCGCCGAGCACGGCGCATTCGAGCTCCCGGGCCTGGACGCCCTGTTCCACCACCAGGCGGGGATCGTGGCGGGCCGCTTCCTGCAGGCCGGCCAGCAGGCCGGCCCGATCGACGGCCTTGCTGATCCCCACCGAGGAGCCCAGGTTGGCGGGCTTGATGAAGCAGGGATAGCCGAGTTGGGCCTCCAGCCGCTCCAGCACCTCGGTGCGCTGGGGTTGGGGGCCCTCCAGCTCAGCGGCCTCCAGGCAGACGTAGGGCACCTGGGGCAGCCCGGCGGCAGCGAAGGCGGCCTTCATCGCCTGCTTGTCCATGCCCACGGCCGAGCCGAGCACCCCGGAGCCCACATAGGGCACCTGCATCAGGCTGAACAGCCCCTGGATCGTGCCGTCCTCGCCGTTGGGGCCATGCAGCACCGGAAACCAGACCTCCACCTCCAGGGCGCCATCGGGGAAGCCACGAAAACCGGGTCGCTGGGGCGCCGGCGGCAGGTCGGCGGCCTGGGCCGGTAGGCCGGAGGCCAGCACCGCTTCGGCCACGGCGGCGGGCCACCAATGGCCCCTCTGGTCGATGTAGAAGCAGCTCAACCGGTAGCGCCCGGCGTTGGCGCCGCGGCGCAGGGCTCCTGCCACGGTGATCGCCGAGCGGATCGACACGGCATGTTCGCCAGACACTCCACCGAACACCAGGCCGAGGTGGGTGGGGGGTGCTGCCATGGCGCCAAGGAAGTGGCGCCAAACGTATCAGCGCTGCGGCATCAGGCCAGGGGGGCCGCCCCGGGAGGCGCGGGCGCGGGGCTGCCGCTGAGGGAAAAGGGGCGCACCGCCTCGATCACGAGATCCACCAGCTCGCCGGCCGCGATCGGACGGCCATCGCTGCGCTGGGCCGGGAAAAAAGTGAGCCGGTTGGAGCGGGTGCGGCCCATCATCTGGCTGGCGTCCTTGGGGTTTTGCCCCTCCACCAGCACCTCCTCGACCCGGCCCAGGTAGCGGCCGCTGCGCTGGCGGGCGATGCGCTCCACCAGCTGATTGATCTCCTGAAGCCGCTCCACCTTCACCGCCTCCTCCAGCTGGTCAGGCCAGTCGGCGGCTGGGGTATTCGGCCGGGGCGAATAGGCGGCAGTGTTGACCAGGTCAAAGCCAATCGATTCGATTAGATCCAGGGTTTTGCGGTACTGGGCGTCCGTTTCACCGGGGAAGCCGACGATCACATCGGCGCTGATCGACGCATCCGGCATGCGCTCGCGAATCCGATCGATGATGCGCCTGTAGCGCTCCACCGTGTAGCCGCGGGCCATGGCCTTCAGCAGGGCGTCATCGCCACTCTGGAAGGGGATGTGGAAGTGTTCGCAAACCTTGGGCAGGTCGGCGCAGGCCTCGATCAGGCGCTCGGTGAAGTAGCGGGGGTGGCTGGTGGCAAAGCGCAGCCGGGCGATCCCCTCCACGTCATGGACTTGGTGGAGCAGGTCGGTGAGGGTGTGCTGGCGGCGCCCCTCCGGGGTGATGCCGGGGAGGTCGCGGCCATAGGCGTCGATGTTCTGGCCCAGCAGGGTGATTTCGCGGAAGCCCCGGGCCGCCAGCCCCTCCATCTCCAGCCGGATCGCCCCGGGCAGGCGCGATTGCTCCTGGCCCCGCACCGACGGCACCACGCAATAGGTGCAGCGTTCGTTGCAGCCATAAATCACGTTGACCCAGCCGCAGACCGTGCTGTCGCGCCGGGCGGTGGTGATGTCTTCGAGGATGTGATGCTCCGAGGTGGCCACCACCTGTTGGCCGTTCTCCACCTGGGTGAGCAGCACATCGAGGCGGTTGGCGTGCTGGGGACCCATCACCAGGTCGAGCTCGGGCACCCGCCGCAGCAGGGATTCGCCCTCCTGCTGGGCGACGCAGCCAGCCACCACCAGGGTGAGGTGGGGGTTGAGCCGTTTGCGTTGGGCCTGGCGCCCCAGGTAGCTGTAAACCTTCTGCTCGGCGTTGTCGCGGATCGTGCAGGTGTTGTAGAGCACCAGATCGGCGCTGTGTTCGTCGCTGCCGGGTACGTAGCCCATGGTTTCGAGGATGCCAGCCATGCGCTCGGAATCGGCCTTGTTCATCTGGCAGCCGAAGGTGGTGATCCAGTAGCTACCTCGGCGCGCCCCTAGGACCTGGGGGGCCTGGGGGCCAGCGGGGGTGATCACGGTCATGGGGCGGCGGTCAGAACGGGGCAGCGGAGGGGGCGGGGGGGGGCCGGCTGGCGGGAGCGGAACCAAGCCATCGGCGTTTGCCCTTGGGATGCCCGAAACCCCCCTGGTCGATGCCAGCCTGCCAGGGCAGGTTCATCGCTGGCGGCGTCAACGAATGCGGGTTCAGCTGCAGCGTTTTTCCCTCACCAAGGCCGTGCCCCTGGCCATCAGCCGGGGCACCACGGCCGCGGTCGAGCACCTACTGGTGGAAATCGAGCAGGACGGCCTGATTGGCAGGGGCGAAACCGGGGGCTTTGAGACCGGCCTGCGCGCCTACGACACCGACGCCATCGCCGCCGAGCTAGCGGCCCTCGTGCCCGAACTCGAGCCCCTGGCGCCCGATCCCCTGCAGGCCCTCAAACCCCTGCTGGCCCGCCTGAGTCCACCGGCCCGCTGCGGCCTGGATCTGGCCCTGCACGACTGGTGGGGGCAACGGCTGGGCCAGCCATTGCACCGGCTCTGGGGGCTGGACCCGGGGGTCTGCGTCGCCACCAGCGTCACCCTGGGGCTGGGGGAGCCGGAGGCTGTGGTAGCGCGGCTCGAGCGCTGGTGGCAGCAGCTGCCGGCCAGCCGCATCAAGCTCAAGCTGGGCAGCCCGGCCGGCGCCAACCACGACCGCGCCCTGGTGCAGGCCGTGGGCGAAGCCATGGCCCGGCGCCAGGACCGGGACCAGGGGCCGCTGGAGCTGCAGGTGGATGCCAACGGCGGCTGGGACCTGCCCACGGCCCAAGCGATGCTGCCCTGGCTGGCGGACCAGGGGGTGGTGCTGGCGGAACAGCCCCTCGCCGCCCTAGCCGATCCGCTCGCCGATCGGGCCGGTTTTGCCGCCCTGGCCGGCCTGGCGCCCCTGGCCCTGGTGGCCGATGAGAGCTGCTGGGATCTGGTCGACCTGTTGCGCCTGGCCCCGGTGGTCGATGGCATCAACATCAAGTTGCTCAAAAGCGGCGGCCTCTCGGAGGCCCTGCTGATGGCCCGCTGCGCCCGCCGGCTTGGCCTGGGGGTGATGCTGGGCTGCTATTCCGACAGCAGCCTGCTGAACAGCGCCGCCGCCCAGCTGCTGCCCCTGGTGGAGTGGCCCGACCTCGATAGCCATCTCAACCTGGTGGACGACCCCTTCCTGGGGGCCGATCTTGCCGGCGACTGCCTCAGGCCCTCGCCCCTACCTGGGCTGGGGGTCCGCTGGGCCCAGGCTCCGGAGGCCTGATGCTCAGCCCCTCTGCCCCCCTAGTGCTGCTCCTCCATGGCGGCCTAGACAACCTCTCCGGCAAGACCGGCCTGGCCCTCCTGCGCTATCGGCCCGGCCCGATCCTGGCCGTGGTGGATCCGGCCCACAGCGGCGCCGACCTGGAGGCCGTAACCGGTATTCACCGCGCCGTGCCCATCGTGGCCTCCATGGCCGAGGCCCTGCCCCTGCTGAAGGCCCAGGCCGATGGGGGGGAACGGGCCGTGGCCGTGGTGGGGCTGGCCCCTTCCGGCGGGATCCTGCCGGCCGAGATGGGAGGCGATCTGCTGCTGGCCCTGCAGGCCGGCCTGAACCTGGCCTGTGGCCTGCACAGCCGCCTCGGCGACGATCCGGTTCTGGCCGCAGCCTGCCGGGGACCAGGCCAATGGATCTGGGACCTGCGTCAGGAACCAGCAGGCTTAACCGTGGCCACGGCCCTGGCGGCAGACCTTCCCTGCCGCAGGGTTCTGGCCGTGGGCACGGACATGGCCGTTGGCAAAATGAGCGCCTGCCTGGAACTGGCGGCGGCGGCCCGGCGGGACGGGATCGATGCCCGCTTCATCGGCACGGGCCAGGCCGGCATTCTGATCGCCGGCCAGGGGGTTCCCCTCGATGCGGTGCGGGTCGATTACGCGGCTGGAGCCGTGGAGGCGGCGGTGCTGGCAGCAGCCCTGGGGGCCGGGCCGGCCAGCCTGCTGCTGATTGAGGGCCAAGGCTCCCTTTGCCATCCCGGCTCCACCGCCACCTTGCCCCTGCTGCGCGGCAGCCAGCCCAGCGACCTGCTGTTGGTCCACCGGGCCGGCCAGCAGTGGGTGCGCACCAGGACCGGGGCCGCTGCGGTGGCCATTCCTCCCCTGGCCGAGGTGATCGCCGCCTACGAGGCCTTAGCGGCCCTGGGGCGGCCCGCAGGCGCAGCGGCGCCCAAGCCCAGGGTGCGGGCGATCGCCCTGAACACGGCTGGCCTGGATGCGACCGCGGCCGAAACGGCCCTGGCCGAGTGCCAGGAGTCGGCGGGGCTGGCTTGTGACGACCCCGTGCGTCACGGTGGGTCCAGATTGTTACGGGCCTTGCTCCACTTGCCTGCTCTGAGCGCGCCGTGATCCCCCCCCAGCCACCGCCGTTACCGCCCCCGGGATTGAATCCCGAGTCCCGCATCGGGCCGATCCGGACCGCCGTTGACCAGTTGATCGCCGAGGCCAATGCCGGCAATACGGGGGTGGCCAACCTGGCCGACATGACCGCGAAGGCAGCGCGACTGCTGGTGGGGGGCGGCCTCCCCCTCGATCGCCTCAACCTGTCGGTGATCCCGCTCCAGAGCGGCCACGACGGCGCGCAGTACTGGTGGGAACTCGAGCAGATCGATACGGTGCGTTCCTTCCACCGCACCGCCGATTACTTCGAACAGGAGGATCGCCGCAACACGGTCTTCAAGCACCTGCGCGACACGGGCGAGCCGCTGCGCTTGCGCTTGGAGACGCTGCCGATTGAATCGATCGCCTTTGATTTTCTGGTGAAACTCAAACGGGAGGGATTCACCGATTACCTGGCCGAGTCCCTGTTCAGCGACGGCACCTACCTGGCGGCCCTCACCCTGGCCACCCGGCGCAGCGGCGGGTTCCGCGGTGCGGACCTGCAGGAAGTCCAGCGCCTGATCGGCAGCACGGGAATGGCCGTGGTGACTGGCTTCCGCGAACGGGCCAAGCTCAATGCCTGGAGTGATCCCCTCACGGGCCTGATCAACCGCAGGCGGCTCGAGCAGCGCCTTGCCGAGGCCTTCGAGGCCAAGCTGGCGATCAGCCTGCTGCTGTTCAATCTCGATGATTTTGGCGCCTACAACAGCCAGTTCGGCCAGTTCTGCGCCGACGATTGCCTGCTGGCGGTGTCCCGGGTGCTGCTGAGCGCCAGCGCGGGCCAGACCCATTTGCCGGCCCGCTTCGGGGGCGACATCTTTGCCCTGGTGCTGGCGGGAACCCAGGCCGGGGAGGCCGAGACCATCGGCCGCCAGGTCATGGCCCAGGTGCTGGCCCTCCGGCTGGCCCACCCCGGCTCGAGCGGGTCGCCCTTCATCACCGTGAGGGTTGGACTGGCCGTGCTGACCCCGGAGGATGGCAGTTCCGCTGGCCTGATCAGCCGGGCCCATGGGGCCCTGGTGGCGGCCAAAGAGGCCGGCGGAAACTGCCTGATCCGTCTCTGATCGGCTCGGGTTGAACGAGCGGCTAGCTGGAGAACGAAAGCTCCTGCCTCGGGGCGCCGCTGGCTCGTTTTGATCTTCAGGCGCCAGGGATATTGGACAGATCAGCGCCGTTTGGCCAATAAAAAGCCCGATCCAAGAGGATCGGGCTGGACATTCCGAAGGAACAGGGCGAACGAGGGGACTTGAACCCCCGAATGGCGGAATCACAATCCGCTGCCTTAACCACTTGGCGACGCCCGCCATGGCTCAGCCATCCTATCAAGGGGGCCCCACTGCCCTTGGCTGCCCCTGGGGTCCTTGTCTTGATGTCGCCGTCGTCCTCCCGTTGGTCCTGGGTCCTCTGGCCCGGATTAATCAGTGCCGCCGTGGCGACCCTGGCCTGGAGCAATCCGCCACCAGGGGACTTTGAAGACTTCGCCGCCGACCAGCTGGTGAACCTGGCGGTGAAGGACGTGTGCGGGCCCCAGGGGCTACCCATGCTGCTGCAACTGGTGGTCCAGGACTGCCCCAAACTGATGCTCAGCCAGCGCCAGAGCCTCGGCTCCCTGGCCCGCCAGGCCAGCCGGCGCTGGAATTTCGGCCTGTTCAGCCTCTACCGCACCGACCTGGGCGGCCCGACCGGGCTGCCGGGTTTAGCGCTGCCCAGGTACCGGGCCCTGACCTTGGCAGGGGCGGGCCAGTTTCTGATCCTCCAAACCGACAGTGACCCCGGTTCGCCCCGATGACATCACCCCCTCCTGCTGGGACTGCCAGCGCGCTGGCCCCCAGCCGTTGCTGGCTGCCGCCCGTGCGCCTGCCACGGGCCCTGCTGGATCCGGCCCTGGCGGACCTGCCGGCGGGCAACGGCGAGGGGTTAGTCACGGTGCGCCTGGCCATCGACGCTGGCCGCATCTGCGCCATTGAGCCTGGCCCAGACGCTGCCGGCCAGGCCGCCGCTCCCCTGGCGATCACGCCGCCGGTGGATGCCCACGTCCATCTCGATAAGGCCTTCAGCTGGAGCGGCTTCCCGAACCCGTCGGCAACCATGGCGGCGGCCCTGGACGCCAATGGCCGCGAAGCGGCGCAGCGCACGGTTAAGCAGGTGCTGGAGCGGGGCGAAGCCGGCCTGGATCGGGCCTGGCGCTATGGCCTGAGGGCCCTGCGCAGCCATGTGGACAGCGCCGGTCCGGCCGCCGGGCCGAGCTGGCAGGCCCTGCTGGAGCTGCAACAGCGCTGGCGGGGCCGCCTGGAACTGCAACTGGTGGCCCTGGTGCCGATCGCCTTCTGGTCGAGCCCGGCGGGGCTGGAGTTGGCCCGGCGGGTGGCCGGCGCCGGGGGTCTGCTGGGGGG
>JAEMQZ010000059.1:0-6507 GCA_016463595.1 Synechococcales cyanobacterium SupBloom_Metag_052
GGTCACGGGGGTGGCTCCACCAGGGCGGGCGGGCTGGTTCACAGGCAAGTCTTTCTAGGATTGAGGCAACGGGGTAACGGGTGTGGGTGAAGGCTTTCAGCTCTTGCGGATCCGGGGCATTCCCCTGCGCATCCATCCCAGCTGGTTTGTGATCCTGGCCCTGGCCACCCTGGGCTTCCAGCAGCAGTACGGCCAGCAGGCCCTCCTGGGGCCAGGCGTCCCTGGATCCGAACCCTTGAGCTGGCTGCTTGCTCTGGCTACGGCCCTTTTGTTGTTTGTGTCTGTCCTGCTCCACGAGCTGGGCCATTCTTTTGCCGCGATTGCCCAGGGGGTCAAGGTGCGCAGCATCACCCTGTTCCTCCTGGGGGGGGTCGCCAGCATCGAGCGGGAATCGACCACCGCCCGGGGGGCCTTGGTTATGGCGGCGGCCGGACCCCTGGTGAGTTTGCTGCTGGCGGCTGGCTTGATCGGGGCCAGCCATGGCGCCACCCACCTCTCGCCTCCCTTGGGCGCCATGGTCAGCCAGCTGGGAGAACTCAATCTCGTCTTGGGCCTGTTCAACCTCTTGCCTGGCTTGCCCCTGGATGGGGGCCTGATTCTCAAGGCCCTGGTTTGGCAGTGGACCGGCAGCCAACGTCGAGGCGTTCAGGTTGCAACGGCCTCAGGCCTGCTGCTCTCCCTGGTGGCCATCGGTCTGGGCACCGTGGTGCTTCTGCGCAGCGGCAGCGTCGGCGGCCTTTGGTTGATCCTGCTCGGCTGGTTCGGCTTTGGTGCCGCCCGCAACCAGACCCAGTCCCAGGCCCTCCAGGCGGTACTGCGGGATCTCAAAGTGCGCGATGGCGCCCGCCGCCGCTACCGGGTGCTGGACCCAAGCACCAGCCTGCGCCAATTGAGTCGCCTTCGGCTCGCCGATCCCGAGGGGTTGGCCGATTGGTTGCTGGTGTGTGAGGGCGGCCGCTGGCGCGGCCAGATCGATGACGCTCCCCTGCAGACCCTGCCGGTGCAGCGCTGGGACGACGAGCGCATCGGCGACCACCTTCGGCCCCTGGCCGATCTCCCTTCCATCCGCGACGACGCGCCCCTTTGGCAGGCCGTCTTGCAGCTCGAGGCAGCCAGCCCGCCCCGCTTGCTGGTGCTTAGTGCCGCTGGCCTGCCCTGCGGCACGATCGAACGGCCGGAACTGGCCGAGGCCGTGCTGGCCAGGCTGGGGGTGCGCCTGCCCCTTCCCTTGCTGGATGCTGCCCGCCGCCAGGGCACCTATCCGATGGGCTTGCCCCTGGCTGCCGTGGCCGAGGGCATGGCGGCGAGTGCCAGTCAGGTTGACTCGGATGCGAAGCCAAAGGGCAATGGCCTAGTCCCTAGGCATGGTCAGGGGCTGGATTAAGCCCCCGATGGGGCCTGGCCTTGGGCTCACTTCCGCCGGCCTGGCTAGGTCCCTTCATGGAAAATCTTGGCTTGGTTGGCGATTCGCCTATGCAGTTCTGCCCATTCCTGACGATCCAGCGGGCGCTCTTGCAGCGGGCCGCCACCCAGATCGACTTCCGCCGCCCGGCGCAGCCGCACCCCTAGCGCCGCGACTCCCTCCGGCAGGAGCGGTAGCTCCGGCGGGGGCTCCTGGAACAGCTGCCACCAGAGCTCCCGGGGGGGATCGATCAGCAGGCTGCCGTGCTGTAGCAGCACCCCACGGCGCCAAAGCTGGGCGCTGCCAATCCGTTTGGCGCCGTTGCCATGGACCAGATCGGCGGCGCTGGATCTGGCAAAACAACTGCCGCTGTCAGCCGCTGCCCGGGCGGTGCCGAAGCTCAGGGGCAGGCCCATCTCGGCAAAGGCCCGTTGCAGCCAGCGGCAATGATCTCGGTAGGCCTGGCGTCGATCCCTGGCTGGATTGGGTTCGATCAGGGCGTAGGTGAGGCTGCCGCCATGGAGCACGGCCCGTCCGCCGCTCGGACGCCGCACGAGGCCGAGCTGGCCCTGCCCGGCCAGGGCCAGCCAGGCGGCGGGCAGATGGCGTTGGTGATAGCCCAGTGAAAGCCAGGGCCCGGACCAGCTGTACAGCCTGAGGCAGGCCTGGGGGACCCTCGCGGCCACGGCCTGGTCGAGCAGCAGTTCGTCCAGGGCCATCTGGAAGGGCCCGCTGCCCGCCAGGGGCGGAATCCAGCGCCAGGGGGTGCTCACGGCTGGGGAGAAAGGGGCCGCTTCGGCATGGGGGATGCTGGGGTGCTGTGTCAGCTGCTGGGAATGGCCGCGGTGCCCTGGGAGCTGCTCCCGCTGATCCCCATGGGCATCATCGCCGGGCTGCTGGCCGGCCTGCTGGGCATCGGCGGCGGGCTGGTGTTTTCACCCCTGCTACTGGGCTTGGGTCTGGCCCCACACCAGGCCCTCGCTACAAGCACCCTGGCGATCCTGCCGACCACCTTTGCCGGCAGCTGGACCCATTGGCGCAATGGCACCTTGCCGCTCCGTGGTGCGGCCGCGATCGGTTTCGGTGCCTTGGGGGGCGGCCTGCTGTTCAGCCACCTGGGTAGTGGTTTACAGGGGTGGTTGCTATTGGGTTTGCAGGCCCTGATGTATCTGGCTTTAAGCCTGGTGATCGAGCCCCGCAACCCCCTGCCCGGCCAGGACGGCACGGCAGCTCCCCTGCGGCTGGCTCCCCTGGCCCTGGTGGGCCTGGTGGCCGGCTGCGCCAGCGGCATGCTCGGCGTCGGCGGTGGCCTCGTGATGGTGCCGCTGATGGTGCGCGGGTTGGCGGTGCGGGTTTACACGGCGATCCGGCTCAGCACCTTGGCCGTGTTCGCCTCCGCGGCAATCTCTTCGGCCACGTTCCTGGCCGATGGCCGCGGCAACCTGGCCATGGCCCTGGTGTTGGGGCTCAGCGCCGGCCTGGGGGCCCGCTGGTCAGCGCAACGTCTGCAAAGGGTCAGCGAGGCCCGGCTGGTCTGGCTGCTACGCCTGTTCTGCCTGCTGTTGGCAATCGATTCTGGGCGCCGGGCCCTTGGCTTGCTGCTGGCAAGCCCTTAGGCATGGGGGTCTGAAGCCAGCCTCCCGCTCCGGGCTTAGACGGCGTTGCGTTGGGGTCCCTGGGCAGGGGCGGGCCCTAGTCGAGGGCCGTCCAGAAGTGGGGATCGAGCTCGTAGCCCAAAACAGTGGCCATGGCGGTGAGCTGGCCGCGGCAGGTGAGCCCCTGGCTGCGGCCCCAGGCCTCCAGGACGAACAGGCGATGGGTGATCCACAGCTCCAGGCTGGCGGGGGCAAAACGGATCCCCTCGCTGCGGCTGAAGCTGTGGGGTATCTGCATGGCCACATGGCGGCAAAGCTGGCCGCTGCTCCGCTCCAGCAGCAGGGTCATCCAGGGATAGTGGGCGTCGGCCCGCAGGCTCCAGAGCCGCAGTTCGGCAATCTCCGACGGCTCCCGCGGATCTTCCGCGGCCTGGGGCCAGCTAAAGCTGAGGCTCAGCTGACCACTGCGCTCTAGCAGCTCGGCCGGGGCTAGCTCCAGCCAGGGCTTCAAGACGGAAAGATCAAGCTGGCGCACCTGCTCAGCGCTCACCACAACCGTCTCGGCCTTGCCTAAATCAGGGGGCAGGGGACCTGGTGGCACGGCAAGAGAGGACACGGGACCTGGGGATACGGGGTCTGGGAACAAGGCGAGCAGGCCAAGGGCGTGGGTCCAGCGTTGCCTGGCGGGTCCCTGGGGGTCAAGAGCTGTGACAGCCAGGGCCAGGGCGGTGGCCGGATTGGCGCCGGGGGCAAACAATGGGTGCGAAGACATTGCAAGCTGCCCCCCATGGCCCAAACCCTCACCCTGGCCGAAGTGGCGATTGCCCTGGTGGTGGCTGCCCATGCCGGTGTTCTGGCCGTGCGTCTGGCGGTGACCTTGCATGAGTCCTGAAGCCCTTGGCAGGATCCGATCGGCCTGCTAAAAGCAGGAGAACTTGGTTCGATTGAGCTTTGAGCACCAGCAGGCCCGCCCGATCAGCCCAGGGGAGATCCACTCCCGATAGCCGTGCGCAGGGCCGTTCCCAGGCTGGTGCCCAGGATTCGAGCTCCAGGCGCTCTTCGGCTCGGCCCCATGACGGCAGCCTGAAGAGAATTGAAGCGCCGCTGGGTAGTTCCAAGTCAGTGAGGTCTTTCACCAAGCTGTTTGCTTTGCCCAGCTTTGGCGGGGGCCAGCCTCCTCTGGTGCCATCCGGTTATGGGCAAGCCGATGCTGCCCATGGGGTCTTGCCGTTGGTCCATCCCTCCAGCGACCAGCAGGAAAAGATTTGCAGTGCCATCGGTTTGAGCATCAAGGTGGGCTTGTCCTTGGTGGCGGCCGTCAGTTTGGTGCGCCTGGCTGGGGCTTATCAGGAACGGCTCGATCGCAATGGCGAAATTACGGCCATCTTGGCGATTGAGCAGGCCAAGCTCAACAAGGCCGAAGATCGTTTTGACCGTCTTTTTGCCACCGGTGGTGAACAGCGCTTGATCCGCGAGCAGGATCAATGGATTGCCCCCGATCGGCTGAGGATTGTCTGGGAACACTCCAGTGGATTGCCAACTGTTGAGCCCCCAGCTGTTAAAGCCATCAAAGCCTTAGTCCATCCCTAGGTTGGTTTCCGTTCAGTCCCAGGCTCCATCGTGTCCGCCCAGCAATCGTCCGCCACGGAACCAGCCGCCATGCCGCTAGCGGATCCAGCCAGCGGCAAGCCCGGAACTGTCTTGATTACGGGCACCACTTCGGGCGTCGGTCTTAACGCCTTGAAGTCCCTCCATGATCGCGGCTGGACCGTGGTGACGGCAAATCGGGACCCGGTGCGGGCCGCAGCTGCAGCCAACTCCTTAGGCATTGATCCGGCCAAGGTTCACCATCTGCGCATGGACCTAGGCGATCTGGAGAGCGTGCGCCTGGGGGTGGGAACCCTGGTGGCTTCCCTGGGCCTGCCGCTCGATGCCCTGGTCATCAATGCCGCCGTATATAAGCCCCGGTTAAAGCAACCCGAGTGGTCGCCGCAGGGTTATGAAATCTCCATGGCCACCAACCATCTGGGCCATTTCCTGTTGATCCAGTTGCTGCTCGAGGATCTCAAACGCTCGACCCACCCCTCGCGCCGGGTGGTGATCATGGGCACCGTGACAGCCAATTCCAAGGAGTTGGGCGGCAAGATTCCAATCCCGGCCCCAGCCGACCTGGGCGATATGGCCGGTTTCAAGGCCGGTTTCAAGGCGCCAATCGCCATGGCCAGTGGCAAGGGCTTTAAGCCCGGCAAGGCCTATAAGGACAGCAAGCTCTGCAACATGATCACCACCCAGGAGCTGCACCGGCGCCTGCATGGCTCCACCGGCATTGTTTTTAGTTCCCTCTATCCGGGCTGCGTGGCCGATACCCCCCTGTTTCGCAATACGCCGCGGGCCTTTCAGACAATTTTTCCCTGGTTCCAAAAGAACATTACCGGCGGTTACGTGAGTCAAGCCCTGGCCGGTGAGCGCCTGGCCCAGGTGGTGGCCGACCCGGACTTTGCGGTTTCGGGGGTCCATTGGAGTTGGGGCAACCGCCAGAAAAAGGACGGCAAACAGTTTGGTCAGGAACTCTCCGATCAGGCCAGCAACCCGGCAACCGCAGAAACGATGTGGACCACATCGATGCAATTGGTGGGCCTCGCCTGAGACCTGGGTTGCGGCGTCCCAATCCTCTTGCCGGTTGCCAAGCTTGAACCAGCTGAACGTTGCTGGAGAAGGCCCTAGGGCAGCTGGATTGCCCATGGTCCAGTGGTGTCAATCACCAGTGGTTTGGCACCCCATGAGGGGGATTCGCCTGGGAATCCTTCGGTTTCGTTGATCGAGCAACAGGCTGAAACGGGTCACGATTCCGGCGTGGTTTCAACCCAGCTCCTCCCTACGGCATTGGCAAGGGCCAGGGCCGGTGTAAGGGTTGCATGGAATTGGGAATTGGTAGGGCTAGCTTCTAGCGAGGGCAGTTAACTTTTGAGGGGTGCTGCAGCCCCAGGATTTGAATCGATTAGAATTGTACCTTAAGTCTCCTGAATTAATTAATTATCAATGGAGCGGGAAGCATATAATTATATGATTGTGTTTGGCGGCTTGCTGTTGCTTTCGCTGTTGCTTGAGGGCATTGCCGAAAAGCTCAAGCTGCCTGGCATGTTGCTGGTCTTGATTCTGGGCTTGTTGTGTCCAGATCTTTTGGGTGATAGCCAACCCTTGATTAGCCTCGATCAGGCCCAGAAAATTTCTAGCGTTGGCCTTGTTGTATTTTTTTGATGGTGGGATTACAAGTCGCTGGGTTGTAATGCGCAAGGTGATCTGGTCCGGGCTGCGCATGGCTACCCTGGGCTGTTTGATCACTGCTGGCACGGTGACTGCCCTGATCTATGGGCTATCCCATCTAAATCTCAATAGCCATCTCCAGCCAGTTTTTACTGACCTTACGGGCTCGCGCATTGTGGCTGATTTGCCCCTTTCGCTGTTTATTGGGGCGATGCTCTGCAGTACGGATGCAACGGCAGTCCTGGC
>JAEMQZ010000059.1:6607-9111 GCA_016463595.1 Synechococcales cyanobacterium SupBloom_Metag_052
GATGTTGGGCTTGAATTCCTGGTCGGTGCCGTTGTTGGCTGGGGCGGGGCCTTGCTTGGGGCCAGGATTCTTTGCCGCGAAAATTATTCCAAGCAAGGGGCTGGCGGCGAGGCTGTCAGCATTGCCCTGTTGATGCTCACCTCAGCTACGGCGTTCCATCTCGGCGGTAGTCCCCTGTTGTGTGCCTATGTGATGGGATGCGTATTGGGTAATTCCAGCAAGGTGGATGCGGACGTGATTGCTAGAGACTTTTCTGTGTTCAATCGGGCCAGCGAGTTTGTCGTTTTGATTTGCCTTGGATTAGTGGTCTTCCCGGCCAATGTCTGGGTGGTCAAGGGCTTTGCCTTGGTGGTGTTTTTGATTACCATGGTCGGCCGCCTGGCGATGACCTTTATCACCCTGCATCGCTCTTCGTTCAACGCTCCGGAGAAGCTTTTTTCCACCTTTGTGGGCCTGCGCGGTGCGGTGCCGATTGCGATCGCCCTGCATGCAGCTGCCAGTCCGGTGGCCTGGGGTGCCTTGATGCCTGCCTTCGCTTTGGCAGTTGTGTTGTATGGCTTGGTGTTTCAGGGTTATTTCTTACCTGCGGCAGCAGACCTGCTGGCCTGGAGCCAACCTCCAGCCAATCCCGAGCTGGTGGCGGAAAGCTAAGCCCTTCTGAAGTAACCCAAATTGGTTGGTTATCTGTCCGAGAGAGGTCCTCTCCCAAGGGGCAGCCTTACGGTTGCCGTCGCCGGTCCGTGGGCCTGGGTTTGAGTCGATCGCTGGGATCGGGGCGGGGCAGGGGTTGAGGGCCAGGGGCAGGCTCCTCCAGGGGATCGAGATGAAGCAGATCCTGGAAGTCGGCGTAGAGCTGACGTTCGCCTTCGCTGGTTGGTTGCTGGGCCTTGCCCCTGGCCAGGCCCCGGTTGGATTGGAGTTGGTTGGCCTGGGGCTGGCGCCGGCCATTGCCCGGCTTTGCTGCTTGGACTTGGCGGGCTTGGGATTGGCCCGATGGGCTGGCGACAGGTGGCTTTGCCAGTTTTTCCTGTTCGCTCTGGCGCAGGCGGTCGAGCAGATGGGGCGGCACGGTGCCATCGGTGCTGACGGTCATCAGCTCCCGGAATAGGGCGTCGGGATCGGTTTCGGTTTCAACCCGGTGGCGCTGCTCGCTGGCCCGTTTCGGCTCCTGGCTCGGCGGCGCCGACGCCGGCAGGGGCTTGGGCAGGGTGCGGCCCAATTCCTTAAGGCGCTCCAGGCTGCGGGGATCAAAGGCCATCTCAGCTGCAGCCCAGGCTGGTGCGGGTGGCCACACCGGTGACCGGATTGGTGCCACTGGCGATGGCGCACAGGGCCTTTAGGGCATCGGCCCGGAGGGGCACGTTGCTGAAATCGGCCCCTTCGATGCTCACACTGCGGAATTTTGTGTTGAAGGCGAAGGCATCAACAAGCACCGCATTGTTGAGGTTGGTGCCCTCAAAAATGGCGGAATCGAGGGTGGCGTCCCGTAGGTCAGCGCCTGCCATGTCGGCGTCCTGCAACTTGGCGCCAAACAGGCTGGCGCCGCGCAGGTCGGCGCCCTGGAAGTTGGCTTCGCGCAGGTTGGTGAGGTTGAAAGTCACCCCACGTAGGTCGGCTCCAGCAAAATCGGCGCCAATTAGGGACTGCTTGGCGTAGTCCATGGCGGCCAAGGCCGGTGCTCCGGCCAGGAACAGCAGCGATAGGGCCGCCAGCAAGGCCAGAACTGGGCTCCAGCTGCGGCGACTCGAGAGCCGGCTCAGGCGCTGCGACAGGGGGCGGACCATGGCGGCACCAGGACTCTCCCAAGCCTAGGCATTAGGGCCAGCGCCCCTGGCGGCTGGCGGCTTGCTGGGGCCAATCGCGGGAATCCTGGTCCCATGGGAGGGGCGATGGCACGGACAAACCAGCAGCGCCAGGGCGGCTGGGCCGAACAGCGGGCCCTGCGGCTGCTGCTCTCGCGGGGCTGGAGTTTGGTGGCGCGTAACTGGTCCTGCCGCTGGGGCGAGCTGGATCTGCTGGTGGCCAAGGGCAACCGGCTGTTGCTGGTGGAGGTCAAGGGCCGCGCCCAGACCGGTCTGGACCGGGGGGGCGTAGCGGCCCTCGATGGCCGCAAACGGCGCCGGGTCAGTCGCGCCTGGGACTGTTGGCTGGCCGACCATCCCGATTGGCAAGACTGCAGCGTTGAACTGGTTTGTGCCCTGGTGCCCTTGCCGCCGCTCAGGGGGCCGGTGCGCTGGGTGCGTTGGGGTTAGGGCCAATAGAGCCAGGCCCGATGGGGCTAGCCCCTGGCGCGGCAGCGGGGGTGGGCGCCGGGGCGGGCGGCGGCGAGCTGTAGGTCACGGTGCAGATGTAACGGGTATCGCCACCCCGCATGTCCACCTCCTGGCAGCTGTTGCCCGTGACGGTGGCCCCGCTGGGGATCTGGCTGGTGGCCCGTTGAATGGCATTGGTGCTGTCCCAGATCGATTCGGCCGTCACCGAGCCAGCCAGGGCCGGTGCCTGGC
>JAEMQZ010000059.1:9211-10318 GCA_016463595.1 Synechococcales cyanobacterium SupBloom_Metag_052
GGCACTAAAGCCGGCGGGTGGTGATGTTTTTGGGCTTGGGTCTGGAAGGGGCTTTGGGCCCTGGGCTGGTGCTGATCGCTGGCCATGGCGCTTGGGATCACTGCCCCCTGTCTATGGCCGGACCCCAGCCGGGGCAATCTGGGAGCCTGATCGCCCCAGCTCCCCCCTGATATGACCTTCGCGGCCCACCACGCCCGCAAGCGCTTTGGCCAGCACTGGCTGATCGATGCCAGCGTGCTGGATCGCATCGTGGCCGCCGCTGAGCTCACCGGCGCCGACCGGGTCCTCGAGGTGGGACCGGGCCGGGGTGCCCTCACCGAGCGGCTACTGGCCTCTGCGGCTGGGTCTGTGGCGGCCGTGGAGCTGGACCGGGACCTGGTAGCGGGCCTGCGGGAGCGTTTCGGTGCCGATCCCCGCTTCAGCCTGCTCCAGGGCGATGTTCTCGAGCTGCCCCTGCCTGCCGCCAACAAGGTGGTCGCCAATATTCCGTACAACATCACAGGGCCCCTACTGGATCGCCTGGTGGGGCGCCTGGACCGGCCGGTGCAGCCCCCCTACGGACGCCTGGTGTTGCTGGTGCAGCAGGAGGTGGGCGAGCGCATCCGCGCCAAACCAGGCAGCAGTGCCTTTTCGGCCCTGAGTGTGCGCATGCAACTGCTAGCCCGCTGCACCACGGTTTGCCCCGTGCCGCCGCGCTGCTTTCAGCCGCCGCCGAAGGTGCAATCCGAGGTGGTCTGCCTCGATCCCCTGCCCCCCGAGCAGCGGCTGGCCCCGGAGCTGGCCCGCAGCGTCGAGCAGTTGCTGCGCCGCTGCTTTGCCTCCCGCCGCAAGATGGTGCGCAATACCCTCTCGGGTCTGCTGGCGGAGCCGGAGCTGCAAGCCCTGGTCGCCGCGGCGGGGGTGGAGCTGCAGCAGCGGCCCCAGGAGATTGCCCCGGCCCAGTGGGTGGAGTTGGCGGCCGGCTTGAATCAACGGCAGGCCATCCAAGCCCCTTCCGCCTGAGCCATGCCCGAACTCACCGTTTTGGCCCCGGCCAAGATCAACCTGCACCTGGAGGTGCTGGGCCTGCGCGCCGATGGCTTCCACGAGCTGGCGATGGTGATGCAG
>JAEMQZ010000060.1 GCA_016463595.1 Synechococcales cyanobacterium SupBloom_Metag_052
CTGGGACTGTAGTTCAACCGGTTAGAGCACCGCCCTGTCACGGCGGAAGTTGCGGGTTCGAATCCCGTCAGTCCCGTCTAACCCCAATTGGAGTCACGCGACCATGGCGAACACTGGTTCGGTGCGTGTGCGTCTGGCTCCTAGCCCCACCGGCACCCTCCACATCGGCACCGCCCGCACGGCAGTGTTCAACTGGCTGTTTGCTAAGCGCCACGGCGGCCAGTTCCTCTTGCGCATCGAGGACACCGACCGGGAACGCAGCAAGCCTGAGTTCACCGCCAACATCCTCGAAGGTTTGCAATGGCTTGGGTTGGCCTGGGATGGGGAGCCAGTGGTCCAAAGCGAGCGCATTGGTGCCCACCGCGCCGCCATTGGCCAGCTGCTGGCGTCTGGCCATGCCTACCGCTGCTATGCCAGTGAGGTCGAGCTGCAGGAGATGCGTGAGCGCCAGGCAGCAGAGAACAAGCCCCCCCGCTATGACAACCGTCATCGGGACCTGAGCGCCGCCCAGGAACAGGCCTACATCGACGAAGGACGCCAGGCCACGGTGCGCTTCCGCATCGACGATGGGGCCAGCATTGGCTGGATCGATTTGGTCCGCGGCCAGATGCGCTGGGTGGGCGCTGACCTCGGCGGCGACATGGTGATCGCCCGCCGGGCCCCGGCAGCCACGATCGGCGATCCCCTTTACAACCTGGTGGTGGTGGTTGATGACGCCGCCATGGCGATCAGCCACGTGATCCGTGGCGAAGACCACATCGCCAACACGGCCAAGCAAATCCTGCTGTACGAGGCCCTGGGCCTTGCCATGCCTGTGTTTGCCCACACCCCCCTGATCCTCAACAAAGAAGGCAAGAAGCTCTCCAAACGCGATGGGGTTACCTCCGTGGCTGATTTCCGCGCCCAGGGCTACGGCGCCGCTGCCCTGGCCAATTACATGACGTTGCTGGGTTGGTCGCCGCCGGAGGGTATGGGAGAGCGCTTCTCCCTGGCCGAGGCCGCCGCCGTCTTTGATTTCGATCGGGTCAACAAGGCAGGGGCCCGTTTCGACTGGGACAAGCTCAACTGGTTGAACGGCCAGGTGCTCCATGACCTGGGGCCAGGGCAGTTGCTAGAGCAGTTACGGCCCCTCTGGGCTGGCGAGGGCTGGCTGGATCAGGCCAACGAGGCCAACGAGGACGAGCTTTGGCGGGAGTCGCTCTGCGCCCTGATCGGTCCTTCCCTGGTCACCCTGCGCGATGGCATTGACCAGGCCCTGCCCTTCTTCCGCCGGCCCGAGCTCAGCGAAGCTGCCCTGGTCCAGCTCCAGGCTCCTGGGGCCCGAGCAGCTCTGCAAGCCCTGTTGGAGCTCCTCGTTGAAGGGCCCTTGACCTTGGAGCAGGCTCAGGATCTGTTGGCCCAGGCGGTGGTGGCGGCCGGGGTCAAAAAAGGAGTGCTGATGAAAACCTTGCGGGCTGCCTTGCTTGGCAGTCTCCAAGGCCCCGACCTGCTCAGCAGCTGGCTGTTGCTCCAACCCAGTGGCGAGGCCGCCGCCCGCATCCGCCGCAGCCTTTGAATGGCTAGGGCCCCTAGGGGCCTGGTGCGGGCGATTCCATGGGGGGTGCTGCTGGTTCTGGCTGAATCACGAGGCCAAGACGGCGGGCCAAACTCGGGGCCGTGAAGCCCTGCAGACCCACGCCGCCCAGCCCGAGGGGGCTCAGTTCCGCCCAGCAGGCCCAGCACTGCGCGCACCACCACCAGCTGCACGACGGTGCGTTGCAGATCCCGGCCGGCCAGGCGCAGGTTTAGACCACCATCGAAAAGGACCAGGCTGACCAGCAGGCCCACCAGGGGTTGCAGGCCCCGCCCCAGGCTTTCGGGCTCGACCAGGTTGGAGCCAGCCTTGCCGATCACTAGGCCGACCGAGAGCAGCAGCACCACCGCCGGCAGGCCCGTGAGCCGGGCGATTAACTGGGCCAGGGAGCCGGCAAAAAAGGACTCACCCCAGAGCAGCTCAAGGCGATTCAAGCGGGCCGCTGCGGGGAGTCATTCGTCGAAGGAGGTGAACTGGGGTTCAACCCGGATCCCCACCACGCCACTGGGGCGGACCACCAGGTATTCACCCTGCAAATCATGGATCGGCACGTTCACGAAGGCCTCGGCCGGACCGGCATTCAGCACATCGCCGTACCATTTTTGAAAGGAGGCCAGGTCGGCAAAATTGATCACTTGATGGTGACCGCCGGCAAGGAGCAGGTGAATGGCGTAGTGGTTGGGCGTACGGGCCATCGGTTTTGACGCCTGCAAGGTTCGCTTCTCCAGGATATGGACGGGGTTTGCCCCTCTGCCAATCTGGGGCGGTTCCGGTAGCAAGCCATGACAGCACAAGGCATGCGCCCGAACGAGCAAACCCCTGGCCCTAGCGCCGTAGCCGACCCGGGTGCCGCCGCCCCCCTGCTGCTGTTAGTGGACGGCCATAGCTTGGCCTTTCGCAGCTTCTATGCCTTTGCCAAGGGGGGCGAGGGTGGTCTGAGCACCAAGGAGGGCGTGCCCACTTCGGTGACCTACGGCTTCCTCAAGGCCCTGCTCGACAACTGCAAGGGCCTGGCCCCCCAGGGGGTGGTGATCGCCTTCGACACGGCCCAGCCCACCTTCCGCCACGAGGCTGACAGCACCTATAAGGCCCACCGTGATCAGGCGCCAGAGCACTTCTTTGCCGATCTAGCCAACCTGCAGCAGATCCTCGAAACCTGCCTCGATCTGCCCCTCTGCATGGCCCCGGGCTATGAGGCCGACGACGTCCTCGGCACCCTGGCCAATCGGGCAGCGGCTGCGGGCTGGCGGGTGCGCATCCTTTCGGGCGACCGCGACCTCTTCCAATTGGTGGATGACGGCCGCGACATCTCGGTTTTGTATATGGGCGGCGGGCCCTACGCCAAAAGCAGTGGGCCGTTGGAAATCAAACGCGAGGGCGTGATTGCCAAGTTGGGCGTGACCCCCGAGGAGGTGGTGGATCTCAAGGCCCTCACAGGCGATAGCTCCGACAACATCCCCGGGGTGAAGGGGGTGGGGCCGAAAACGGCGATCAACCTGCTCAAGGAGAACGGCGACCTCGATGGCGTCTATGCCGCCCTCGAGGGCTTAGGCGAGAAAGACAGCAAGGGGGCCCTCAAGGGCGCCCTCAAGGCCAAACTCAGCGCCGATCGCGAGAGCGCCTATCGCTCGCGCATGTTGGCCGAGATCTTGATCGACATCCCCCTGCCGAGCGAGCCGCGGTTGGTTCTGGGGGCGGTGAACGCCACCAGCCTGGCGGCAAGCCTGGAGGATCTGGAGTTGTTCAGCCTGGTGAAGCAGGTGGGCAATTTTGCGCGGATTTTTTCGGCAGAGCCGCCGCCAGAGGTGGTCGTGGGATCCAGCCCGGCAGGGTCTGGGGTGAAGCCGGCTGAACTGGCCGGCGAAGGCAGCAAGGCCCCGCAGCAGCAGGCCCAGCCCATCAACGAGCCGGGCCAGCTGCCCCCCCTGGCTCCCCAATTGATCGGCTCCGAGGGCGAGCTGCACGCCTTGGTGGAGCGGTTGCTGGCGTGCACTGATCCAGCTCGCCCCATTGCCCTCGACACCGAAACCACCGCCCTCAATCCCTTCCAGGCGGAGCTGGTGGGGATCGGCCTTTGTTGGGGCGAGGGGTTGGCCGACCTGGCCTACATCCCGATCGGCCACCATCCGCCCGCCGCCGCCGACCTGCTCAGCGCGCCACCGCCGGCCCCGCCCCAGCTGCCCCTAGAGCAAGTGTTGGCGGCCCTGGCCCCCTGGCTAGCCAGTGCCCAGCACCCCAAAACCCTCCAAAACGCCAAATACGACCGGCTGGTGCTGATGCGCCACGGCCTGCCCTTGGGCGGCGTGGTGATGGACACCCTGCTGGCGGACTACCTGCGCGATGCCAATGCCAAACATGGCCTCGACGCCCTGGCTGAGCGCAACTTCGGCTTTAGTCCCACCGGTTTTACTGAGCTGGTGCCGAAGGGGGCGACCTTTGCCTCGGTGCCGATTGGGGTGGCCGCCTCCTATTGCGGCATGGACGTGCACCTCACCTGGCGGCTGACGGGGCAGATCCGCCAGCAACTTGTCGATCTGGGCCCGGCCCTACCCGCCTTGCTCGACGCGGTGGAGCTGCCCCTAGAGCCCGTGCTGGCCCTGATGGAGGCCACCGGTATCCGCATTGACACGGCCTACCTGGCGGAGCTCTCAATCGAGCTGGCCACCACCTTGGCGCGGCTGGAATTGGACGCCCGCGCCGCCGCTGGCGTGGACTTCAACCTGGCCTCGCCCAAGCAGCTGGGTGAGCTGCTGTTTGACCAGCTCGGCCTGGATCGCAAGAAATCGCGCAAAACCAAGACCGGCTGGAGCACCGATGCGGCCGTGCTGGAAAAACTGGAGGATGCCCATCCGGTGGTGCCCCTGGTGCTGGAACATCGCACCCTCAGCAAGCTCAAGAGCACCTATGTGGATGCCTTGCCGGCCCTGATGGAGCCGGAAACGGGCCGGGTTCATACCGATTTCAACCAGGCGGTTACCGCCACCGGACGCCTATCGAGCAGCAACCCCAACCTGCAGAACATTCCGATCCGCACGGAATTCTCCCGGCGGATTCGCAAGGCCTTTTTGCCCCAGGATGGCTGGCAGCTGATCAGTGCCGACTACAGCCAGATTGAGCTGCGCATCCTCACCCACCTTTCGGGTGAACCGGTGTTGGTGGAGGCCTACCAGGCCGGTGACGATGTGCACGCCCTTACGGCCCGCTTGCTACTCGAAAAAGATGAGGTGAGCGCCGATGAGCGCCGGCTCGGCAAAACGATCAATTTCGGCGTGATCTATGGCATGGGAGCCCAGCGCTTTGCCCGCGAAACCGGCGTTAGCCAGGCCCAGGCCAAAGAGTTTCTGACTAAGTACAAGCAGCGCTATCCCCGGGTGTTCTCCTTCTTGGAATTACAGGAGCGTCTCGCCCTCAGCCGGGGCTACGTGGAAACGATCCTGGGCCGGCGCCGGCCCTTTGCCTTTGATCCCAATGGTCTGGGTCGCCTGCTGGGCAAGGATCCCCTGGAAATCGATCTGGAAGTGGCCCGCCGGGCCGGCCTGGAGGCCCAGCAACTGAGGGCAGCCGCCAATGCACCGATTCAGGGCTCCAGCGCCGACATCATCAAACTGGCCATGGTCCAGCTGCACCGGGAGCTGGCCGCAGCCCACTTGCCAGCCCGGTTGTTATTGCAGGTGCACGACGAACTGGTGCTGGAGGCGGCCCCAGAAGCGCTTGATGCGGTCTTAGAAATCACGCGCCGCACCATGGAAACGGCGGTAGAGCTCTCCGTACCCTTAAGGGTGGAAACGGGAGTGGGTCCCAACTGGATGGAGGCTAAATAGGGCTTTCGCCTTTTTGGGCAGCCGATAGGCTTGCCATTGCGAGGGGCGAATCTCAAGCCGTCGAGGTGGAACCCATCCACTCAATTTTGCCATGGTCGAAGGTATAGCAGGCCGGTTCGATTACCAAGGCACCACTGTTGACGCGATCCTGCACCAGCTGGCTGCTGCCTATTAATTGTTGGGCTGTCAAGACGGGATGGCGGCGCACGGCGAGGTCTGGATCGAGGGGAACGGCCCCTTTGACTAGCCCCTGACGGATATGCAACACCAGCTGGCTGAGGCTTGGGCTGAGGCTCACATGGTCGGCGCAGGCTGCCGCAACGGCGCCACATCCCTGGTGACCCAGAACAACCAGCAGGCTGATATTTAAGGCTTCCAAGCCATATTCGATCGAAGCCAGGCTCCCTTCGGTGCAGGCATTGCCGGCATTACGAATCACAAACAAGTCGCCAAAGCCCACATCAAAAAGCAGCTCAATCGGCACCCTGGAATCCGAGCAGCTCAGCACCATTGCCATGGGGTGTTGGCCAGTGGCAAGGCGATTCAGCCGTTGTTGACTGCTATGGGGATGCTTCGAGATTGCTTTAACAAAGCGATCATGGCCTGCCTTTAATTCCCTGAGGGTTTCCGATGCTGTGAATATGGATTGGGTCAACAGATGATTCCCGAATCAATAGATGGTGGGTCTGTGGCTAGTCTAGCGCCAATAGGTGACATCTGATGCGTAAGTATTGTTGTCCTATGGGTTGGGATGGTTAGATTGATAATATTGTTTGTTCGAGAACAGTGGGTTGGGACCAAGCCTTTGAGATGGACTGGTTTTTCTGGAAAGCTCCGACCGATAAGCCTTGACCTAGGGCAATGTCCTAGAAGTTCGTCCTTCAAATGCGCAAGTCCGAACCCTATGCCCACTTCAACCCCAAATCTGTCTATGGGGTTGATCGGTTGCCGCAAGATTTTCAATAAGAGTTTAGATCATGTTGATCAAACTAGATGTATTATCAACAAGCCAAACCCCATTGCCTGGCGTTAGATTAACTTTGTCGAGACGGGCGATTAATTCGTCTGCCGCATTGAATCTTGAGTCGCCATTGCCCAGATAGAAGTAAGTCGCGTTGGCGGAGCTGTCGTAGCTGTATAGGTATTGGAGCCCTGCTTTTAGCTGAAGCTTGTCTCCATCGCCAATGCTGAAGTCTTTGATAATGCCGTAATCATTGGTGCCCTGCGACCTTGCGTTTTTATCGTTATAGAACACCCCACGTCCATCTGCTAATACAAAGATGTCAGCGCCGGCCAGGCCCGTGAGTGTATCGATTTGGCCTTTTCCTGTGTTTGTACCTGCCTTGGTAATTCCGGAAATGATGTCATTGCCAATGCCACCAGTGAGCACATCATTTCTATTGGTGCCCCAGATGGTTTGTCCGCTGGGAGGTAGTGGTGTTAGTGAACTATCAAGAATCGAAAGGCTAGCTGTGGTGGCAATTTGAGCTGTGCGACCGCTATCTGAGTAGAACTTGATTTGGAGATTTTCCGTGCCCTCGGTTTTCAGATCGTTAGTGATCGTGAGATTAAATGTTAGGGCACCATTGGTTATTGTGGCAGAGCCATTCAGAGTTGCGCTAGAAAAATCCGCGGAGTCGATACCATTGCCTGATACAGCCCAGTAAAGGGTGGTGCCATCTACAACGTTAGTTGTGGTGACGGATGTGGTGATGGTTTGCCCTTCGCTGAAGGTGGTGCCGTTGGTTCCGATCGTGTAGGTGGGAGCGCCCGGCGTCGTTCCAATGGTTTTGTTGAGATAATTGATTGCCACTGTGAGATCCAGTTGGTCTCCAGTAAGGGTTTTGCCAGCCAATGCCGCGTTGGCAGTGCCATCCAGTAGGGCGGCTTTGAGTTGGGCCGCTGTGGCGGTAGGAAATAGGGTCGCCAGCAGGGCCGCAGCACCCGTTACATGGGGTGCCGCCATTGAAGTGCCGCTGAAGGTTCCATAGCTACCGTTGAGGAGTGTGGAATAAATTCCAGAGCCTGGAGCACCAAGATCGACCCAGGAGGAGCCATAGTTTGAATAGCTTGCAAGGCCTCCTGTTGATGTGAGGGCAGCAACGGAAATGACATTGTTTTGGGTATAGGCCGCCGGATAGCTTTGCGCGCTCGTGCTGCTATTGCCAGCAGCGGCTATAAACAGTAGGCCTGCCTGCTCAGCCCTGCTAATGGCAGCACTCATCCCTGTGCTGGCGCCTCCTCCACCCCAGGAATTGTTGGTGGCAACGAAATTGTCAGGACCATTCAGGCCGCGAGTTTTTAAATCCGTGAAATAGTCTGTCGCTTTGATTGCATTTGATCCGTATCCACTCCCATTGGCATCAAGGAAGCGAAGCCCAGCCATTTGCACTTGATAGTTGACGCCGGCAACGCCTAGGCCGTTGTTGCCCATGGCGCCAATGGTGCCGGACACGTGGGTGCCGTGACCGTTTAAATCCAGCGGGTCATTGTCGTTATCTACAAAGTCCCAGCCGATCAGGTCATCGATATAGCCATTGCTATCAAAGTCAATCCCGTCTTCCCAGCCTGATCGACTGTCTAGTAAATCGCCGGCATCGATGTAGCCATTGGTGTTATAATCATTTAAATTCAATTGAATATTGGCGGTGCCGTTCCAATTTTTAGCGCTATTTAGATCCCAGAAGGTGATAAGCCCGTCTGAGTCATTGTCTATGATTGATGTGAACCATGATAGGTTTCTGATCTCGCCCTGGTTTAAGAAGACGTTTTTGTAGAGATCTTTGTGGGTGTAGTCGATGCCAGAATCAATAACGCCAACAACGTTTTTGATTGAACCTGTGCTGATGTTCCAGGCTTGATCAGCCTTGATTCCAGCTCCACTGCTCATCATGCCCCAAAGACTGCCTGTGCCTGGATCGTTAGGGACAAATTGAATGGCTACCTGTTGATCAACTTCAGCAAAGATTACGCCAGATTGTTCGGTGTAATCGGCAATAATGGCTTCGGCGCTAGATGTACTTGGGACCTTTAATACATCTATGGGACCCTCCCCGCTCGCCTTCATGGGCTCGGTGAGGATCGTTCTGATCGGCTCGCCACCCAGCGCTTGGTGGACTTCGCTCCGACGCGCCCTTGTGGTTCCAGGTGCCCACTGAATCAAGACTTGATCAGAGCCGCGGCTCGCCAGGGATTGGTTTTCTCCGTCGAGGAGGCCGGCCAATACCGTTTTTTGTCTGCTTTTTGCGGTTGGGATGGACATCGGGCTATGGGGTAATGCATCACTATAAACGCTTTCGCCAAATTTGACTCGCAGCCAGCGACCTTCGCCCTCTAGTGGAGGTGCTTGGTTGCCGGTTTGAACTGTTGTACCGGGCTAAGCGCCGGGAGCCCCGAACCGTTCGGCCCGCTCCAGGCCCACCTCAACCCCCATGTGCTGGTCGGGATGGCCCGTGATCAACAGGGAGGCGTGCTTGCGGGTGGCGATCTGCCAGAGCCATTTGGTCAACAGGGTGAGGCGGTTCTCGTTGTCCGGCATGAAGGCCAGGTGGGCTACGGCCCAGAGCAGCCAGCCCAGCAGGCCCGACAGGCGCAGGCCCCGCAGGTCGGCGACGGCATAGAGGGGCCCAACCACAGCCATGCTGCCGAAATCAAACCAGCGGAAGGGTTTGGCTTTCGAGCCGTTGATCCCGGCCAGGATGTCCTTGGCAACCCAAGTGCCCATCTGCACCGCTGGTCCGGCCATGCCCGGCAGGGGTTTGGCATCGGCCGTGTGGCCGTAGTTGCTGAGGTCACCGACGACCCGGATTGAGGGGAATTTCGGGATTGAGAAATCCGGTTGTACTACCACCCGGCCGCTGCGATCGAGGGGGCAGCCACTGCGCTCGGCCAGGAGCTTGCCGAGGTGGGAGGGTTTGACACCGGCGGTCCAGCCGATTGTGGCCGCCTCCAACACCTGTTCGCCGTCATCGCTTTTCACCGTGATTCGGCCCGGTTCGATCGATTGCACCCGGCCGCCTAGGAGCAACTTCACCCCGCTGTCGCGCAGGTGCTTGCCGGCGGCGGCCGAAAGGCTGGGATGCATGGCGCGCAGCACCCGATCACCCGGATCCACCAGGATCACCTGGCAATCGGCGATGTCGAGTTGCTTGAAATCGCGCTCCAGGGCATGGCGCATGAGTTCAATTAGGGAGCCGGCTAGTTCGCAGCCAGAGGGGCCGGCGCCCACCACCACGACCGTCTGCAGGAACTGACGCCGCAGTTGGTCTGGGGTCTGTTCCGCTTCCTCTAGGGCCGTCAACACGCGCCTACGAATTTCATCGGCGTGCTCGAGGATCTTCATCGGTGGCGCTAAGGGGCGCCATTCCTCGTGGCCGAAGTAGGTGCTGCCTGAACCCGTGGCCAGGATCAGGTGGTCGTAGCGATAGTGCCGGTCGTTGAACACCACCTCCTGGGCGTCGGGGTCGATGTCCACCACTTCACCCAGCAATACCTGCACGTTGGCGGCTTGGCCGACCAGCAGGCGCAGGGGCGAGGCCACATCGGCTTCTGCGACCAGGCCGGTGGCCACCTGATAGAGCAGGGGCTGGAACAGGTTGAAATTGCGTTTGTCGATCAGGGTGACCCGCACGGGCTGGCCAGAGAGGGCTTGTACTGCCTTCAGCCCCGCAAAGCCGCCCCCCACCACAACCACATGGGGACGGCAGCGCAGTTCTTCGTCCGGGGGGGGTAACTCAAGGAAGAACCGTTCCACTGCCATTGCGCCTGCTCTAGAGCCCCAGTCAAGGTATCCGTTTTTAGTCTTGCCGCCCGTCCCCCATTGCCAGAGCCGGGCTTGGCTGGGGAGATCGTTACAGCAGTGATGGGTCCGTTGGGC
>JAEMQZ010000061.1 GCA_016463595.1 Synechococcales cyanobacterium SupBloom_Metag_052
CTGGCCCTGCTCCTGCCCCTGGGGGCCGTGGCGATCCGCCGCGACCGGGTGCTCCCCCTGCTCGAAGGCGGCAAGCAACTGCTCTTTGCCCGGGGCGATCTCCTAGTGGGCCTGCTCAGCCTCGCCCTGGCCACTTTCCTGGGCTGGGAGGGAATTGCCGGCCTGCGGGCCGCCTAAAGGGCAGCCGCAAGGGCCCATCCCAAGCCTTGGCAGGTAGGCGCCAGCCGCGCGCTAGCCGCGGGAGGTGGTCCAATCTTGAAACCAGCCCCGCCGGGACAACCAGGCGACCATCGCCGCCGAAATGATGGCCATGAACAGGATGCAGAGGGGATAGCCGTAGGACCAGTTCAACCCCGGCATGTCAACAAAATTCATGCCATAGATACCCGCCAAAAAGGTGAGGGGAGCAAAGACCACCGAAATAATCGTGAGGGTCTTCATCACCTGGTTCATGCGGTTGCCAACGCTTGCCATGTAGGCCTGGTTGACGGCATCACACTGTTGGCGCAGCCATTCACTCACTTCGAAAAGCTGGTTGAGATGCTGCTCGATATCCTGATAACGCTCCGCCGACTCAGGCGATAAATCCGCCTGATTTTGCCGTATAAACAAGCGGATCTGGCTCAGCAAAGGCCAAAGCTGACGGCGCACATGGCGGAGGTTGGAATGGATCTGAAAGGCCTTGGTCAACAGATTGGGCTTGGGCGAACGCAACACCAATTCCTCCAAATCATCCAGCCGGTCCGACATTACCTCAAGCAGGGGGAAGTACTGTTGGAGAATCTCTTCAAAAAGGACATGGAGCATATCATCTAAATCATCAGCATTGGCCGCCGGCATCTTGTTTTGCAGCCACACAGCGAGCTTGCCATAGGCCTCCTGACGATCAAACTCCTCTACGGAAAGCAACAGGTTGGCGCGCAAATAAAAACCGGCCTGCTCGCTAATCAAATGGGAGGGATCCCGGCTGCACCCCAGGCGGTGCACGCACACGATCAAGCCATCCAAATACTCCTGAAGTTGGGGAGCCTGGGGGGTCTCCAGCAGGGCGGGATGGACCACATCTGGCACCTCCAAAATAGTCAATAGCCGCTTCAATTCACCCAGATCAGATAGCCCCGTCATGCGAACCCATAGGGGATTGCCCGCAGCCTGAATCATGGCCAAACCACTGGCCTTCACCTGCTCGTGAACAATCACGCCCTCCGGGCTAATCTCCACAACCGAACAACGGGTTGGCGCCAGGCCACCCTGGACATAGAGGGCAGCTGGCAAGTTGCCCGGTCGGCTTTCCAATCGACGTGACGTGAAGGTGCCTGGAAAGGCCTGGAGCTCCTTTTTCGTGATCACTGGTTCAAGGGAGAATGGTGGCATTGGCAACAGCAGGTGATGCTTTGCCTAGCCGCCTTGGCGGATAGCCCATGCTGGCCATGGTGGAAACCCTTTGCAATGGGGACAATCTTGATTGTGAAGCCATGGCAAGCCATCGCCCCGATGGCGCTCGCCCCCCTGGGCTGGCTTAGTCGCCCAGCAGGGCGCGGACGCTCCAGTTCATGGCAAAGGACTCCTTCAACCCGGCCACAAACGTCCCGTGATCCCCGAGGCCTTGCCAGTCGGCAATCGAGCCAGCCAGGTCCCTACAGGTGCCTAGGTGGCTGACGGCCTGGCGATAGCGTTTGGCGCCCCCCAGCCAGAGGGCTTCTACCAGGAGCTGCCGGTAGAGCCGGGTGGCAGCCAAGGGGTAGGGACCACTGAGGCGCTCAGCGGCGGCAGCCAAGGGAGCCTGGTCTTCCCCATGCCAGCTGTCCTGGTCCCAGTGGCGGAGCACATAGGTGGAGGCCCGGGGCAGGGCCGGCCAGGCCACCAGGAAAGTAAGGGCCTCGATCGGATTGGGGTGACGCTCCACCAGGGCAAAGGCCTGCTCCTCAGCGTCCCCGTCCTCAAAAGCGGGCAGGCCCTGTAAATAGGCGCGCAGATAGGGGATCGAGAGGCTGCGCTCAAAGGCTTGCCAACGCAGCATCTGGGCCTCGTCAGTGCGGCCAAGGGCATCCAGCGTGGCGATGCGGCACTCGGTCCAACGGGGGGCCTGCCAGGCCTGGGCGGCCTGGACGGCTTGGTCGAGGATCGCCAGGGCCTCCGCCGCCCGGCCCGCGGCCAGGAAGCGGTCGGCCACGGCAGCGGCCCCATCGGGCCATTGCAGCTGCTGGGCCGGCACCCGGGCCAGGTAGGCATCGAGGTCGCCGCGGGCCTCGGCGATCTGGAGCATCACCCGCTGGCCATCGAGCAAGCCCTGCTGGAGGATCAACGCTTCCAGCCGGGCTAAACCCGGTTCCCCCAGGGCCGCGGCCACGGCGGGGAGGAGCCCATCGAACTGGCCGTAGTCGTTGGCCGCCAGCAACTCAAAGAGTTGGTCGGCGATGGCGAGCGGATCGGTCCGGGCGGCGGCCGCCAGGGGCCCCAGGTCGGCCAGGGCGGCCCGGAACGGATCGGCCAGGGTGCCGCTGCCATCGGAGCTGCGGGCCAGCACACCATCGGCCAGGTCGAGGAAGCGCCAGAGCAGATCAAGGGCAATCGCCGGATCTGCCGCCGCAATCGGCCCGGCAATCGCCCGGTGTTGGGCCTGGAGGTCGCTGGCCAGGGTTTTGCGTTTGCGCCAATCGATGAAGGTGCCCGAGCGGGCGATGCTGGCCAGCCGTTTGCGCACCTCCTGGGCGGCCTCCTCCACACTGCTGCCGGCGGCCAGGGCCAGGCGCAGCTGGCGCTTGGCCGCCCCATTGCCGTTGCTGAGCTCCAGCAGCAACTCGGCCAAGCGCTCAGCCCCCAGGGCCTCCAGATTCTTGGCGTTGAGGGTGAGCTTGCTGGCCATGGGCTACCAGGGTTTAAAGGCTGACGCCCTCGAGCAGGGGAGCGGCGGCCAGCAGCACCAGGCTGCGGCTGTCGACCACGGAGGATGGCCCATACCAGGGCTGGGGCTGGCTGGGTAAATCGTCCCCGGCAGGCAGGGCCGTGTTGATCACCGCCAGCCAGCCTGGGGTGCAGGTGGGCAACTCAAAGTGCATGGCCTGGTGATAGGCGTTCATGCCACACCAGAGCAGGGGCCCGCTGCGGTCATCGCTGAGGCACCAGGCCAGGCTGTGGGACCAACTGGCCCAATCGGGCCGGTCGAGCTGGACCCCATGCCATTCCAGCCGCAACTGGCCCGGTTCCAGCCGCCAAAGGGGACTGGCGATGCTGTGGGGCAGGGGGGGATTAATCAGGGCAGCCAGGTGCTGGCGGAGCTGCAGCAGCCGTTGCAAAAACAGCCGCAGGGCCAAATCGCCGCCATCCGGTTGCCAATGCATCCAGCCGATCGGGCTGTTTTGGCACCAGGCATTGTTATTGCCCCCCTGGCTGCGGCGCACCTCATCGCCCATCAGCAGCATCGGCACCCCGGGGGCCAACAGCAGGGTGGCGAGCAAGTTGCGCAGCTGGCGGTCGCGCATCCCATTGATGCAGGGATCACTAGAGGGGCCTTCCACCCCATGGTTCCAACTGTTGTTGTGGTTATCGCCATCGCGGTTGTCCTCGCCGTTGGCCAGGTTGTGCTTTCTGTTGAAGCTGACCAGATCGGCCAGGGTGAAACCGTCGTGGGCGGTGAGGAAGTTAATCGTGCGCCCCACCGGCGCCGGCTGGTTGCCAAATAGGTCGGGGCTGCCGGCCAGCCGCTGGGCCAGGGTCCAGCTGCTGCCCTCATCGCCCTTCCAGAAGCGGCGCAGGTCATCGCGGAAGCGGCCGTTCCAGCTGGCCACCCGCTTGGCGGGGAAGTCGTCGAGGCGGTAGAGGCCGCCGCAATCCCAGGGTTCACTCACCAGTTTGAGGTCGCTCAGCTCCGGATCGGCCTCGATCTCTTCAAACAGGGGCGGCTGATCGAGGGGCTCGAGTTGCTCGCCGCGGCTGAGGGCGATGCCGAGGTCGAAGCGGAAGCCATCCACCCCCAGTTCCAGGGCCCAGCACCGCATCGATTCGAGAATTAATCGCCGCACCAGGGGCCGGTTGGCGGCAATCGAATTACCGCAGCCGCTGACATCGAGGTAGTCGCCGCGAACGGTTTGGTGGTAGTAGAGGTGATCGTCGAAGCCGCGCCAGCTCAAGGTGGGGCCGGCCTTGCTGCCCTCGGTGGTGTGGTTGTAAACCACATCCACCAACACCTCCAGGCCCTGCTGGTGGCAGGCCTGCACCAGGGCCCGCACCTGGTGGCGGATCTCGAGGGGATCGCTGCCCAGCTGGTAGCCGTGGTGGGGCGCCATCCAGCTGAGCGGGCTGTAGCCCCAGTAGTTCTGGCGGCCGTGGGGGGCGTCGTTGGGGTCGAAGGCCATCACCGGCAGCAGCTCCACCGTGGTGACACCCAGGTCGCGCAGGTAGGGCAGGGCCTCGATCAAGCCCAGGTAGGTGCCTTGACGCTCCGGGCTAATCGGCGAGCCGGCGCCGCGGCTGAAGCCGCCGAGATGCAATTCATAAATGACGCTGCGCTGCCAGCTGTGGCGGGGCCGGGGAAAATCGTGAAAATTGAAGCGGTCCCGTTCGGTCACCACCCCCTTGAGGCAGGAGGCCGTATTCGGGGCCGCGCCCACCCCATCCTCCCGCCGGTAGACCTCCCAGCCCGTGATCGCCCGGGCGCAGGGATCGAGTAGCACCTTGGAGGGGTTGAAGCCGTGGCGCCCGGGCTGCAGCGGGCCAAACACCCGGTAGGCATAGCAACAGCCCAGGCCGACGCCCTCCACTTCCCCATGCCAGTGGTCGCCAGAGCGATGCCGCTGGGGATCGAGGGCGAACACCTGGAACGGTTCCGCTGCCTGGCCATCGGCGAAAAGCAGCAGCTCCACCCGGGTCGCCAACGGCGCTACCACCGAAAAGTTGACGCCCGTGGCGGTGGTGGCGGCCCCTAGGGGCCAGGGCTGTCCGCTACGGATCGTTGCCAAGACAGCGGACTGAACTGGGCCCAAGCTAGGCCGATGCCTGGGCCTGATCCAGGCTTGAGCGGGATCATGCCCATGCCAGAACAGAGCGACGCAGCGCCGGCTGAGGGGGGGCCAGCAGCTGGGCTTGATCGGGAGATCCCTGGGATCGAGCCTGGATCCCAATCAGGGGCCCCCTCAAGCTCGCAAGCGCGACCCTTCGGGACAAGCAGCGAGCCTGCGGAGGCGGGCCGGCCGCCCCAGCCGGTGCAGGCCGGCCTCTGGGCCTTCGCCCCCAACCGGGACTGCCTGGGCGGCACGGCCTGGTGGCTGGAGCATGCAGACGGCGCCTTGCTGGTCGATTGCCCGGCCTTCACCGCCGCAAACCTGGCCTTCCTGCGCGGGCGCCCGCCCGGACAGCTGCTGTTGACCAGCCGCGAAGGCCACGGTCGCACTCGCCGATTCCAGGAGGCCCTGGGCTGGCCCGTGCTGGTGCAGGAGCAGGAGGCCTACCTGCTGCCGGGGGTGCAACAGCTGCAGACTTTTGACGATGAATTGGCCCTTTCCCCCGACTTGCGCCTGCTCTGGACCCCCGGTCCCACCCCCGGATCCTGCGTATTGCATGCCGGCGGTGCGGTGGATGTGCTCTTTTGCGGCCGGCTACTCAGCCCCACCGGCCCGGGGGCAGCCGCGCCCCTGCCGACGGCCCGCAGTTTCCATTGGGGCCGTTGGCAGCGCAGCCTCAAAAAATTAAAAGCCTGGCTGCCACAGGGATCTCCCCGCTGGATTGCCAGTGGCGCCGGCCTGGGTGCCCTCGCCGGAGAGAAGCTGATTGGCCCGGGCCGGCCCCTGCTGGACGGGCTCGAATGAGTCGAATTGACGACGGTTCGGGCTAAAAGCAAGCTGGTGCTGGTCTTCTCGGGTTGCAGCCCGTGGCGACTCCCCATACGATTAGCGCGCTGACTCCAGTGCCTGTCGGGCTTTCCGATTCGCCTGACTCCCGCTGAACCCAGAAAACTCCTTTCCGATGAACAAAGCTGACCTCGTCAACCTCGTGGCTGCCCGCACCGAGCTGACCAAGACCGAAGTGGCCCAAGTGGTCGACACCCTGATCGACACGATCATCGATTCCGTGGTCGACGGAAAAAAGGTCTCGATCCTGGGCTTCGGCTCCTTCGAACCCCGCGACCGCTCCGCCCGCCAGGGTCTGAACCCGAAGACCGGCGAAAAGATCAAGATCGAAGCCAAGCGCGTGCCCGCCTTCACCGCCGGCAAGCTGTTCAAGGACAAGGTCCAAGGCTGATCTGTTCAGGGCTGATTGGTTCGGGGTTGATTGGTTCGGGGTTGATTGGTTCAGGGCTGATCAACCCTTGGCAGGGCTTGGCTAGCTCGCCTTGAGCAATCCCACCCGGCCCCTGCCGGACCATCTGCTCCGGCTTTTTGAAGCGGGCCTCCGGCGGCGACGCCAGGGGCCCGTTGGCCGTTATGCCCCGTCTCCGACAGGGCCGCTCCATCGCGGCAACCTCAGCACCGCCCTGCTGTCCTGGCTAGTCACCCGCCTACAGGGGGGTGAGTGGCTGCTGCGCATCGACGACCTCGATCGCCCCCGCAACCGGCCAGGGGTGGCTGAGGCGATTTTGGCTGACTTGGACTGGCTGGGACTGGGCTGGGACCGAGCGCCACTGCTCCAAAGCCAGCGCCGCGGCCTGTACGCCAGCACCCTTTCCTGGCTACGCCGCAGCGGCGCCCTCTACCCCTGCCGCTGCAGCCGCCGGCTCCTGGCCGACATCTCGGCCCCCCACGGCGCCTTTGCGGTGTATCCGGGCACCTGTACGGGACTGGTTACGGCCTGGGGCCCCATCGGCGGTCGGCTGCCCAGCTGGCGACTCCGCCTGGCGTCAGGCCGGCTGCGCTGGCAGGACCGGCTAGCGCCAGCGGGCGACCTGGATGGCCCCAGCCAGGTGGGTGATGTGGTGCTGCGCCGGGCCGATGGCCTGGTGGCTTATCACCTGGCCACCGCCGTGGATGAGCTCAGCCTGGGCATCAGTGATGTGGTGCGGGGCCATGACCTCTGGCCGGCTACGGCGGCCCAGGTGGCCGTGATGGCGGTCCTTGGTGCCGCCCCCCCGGCCTACTGGCATGGGCCCCTCCTGCTCGATGGCAGCGGCCAGCGCCTGGCCAAACGCAGCGGCGCCGAAGGCTTACAAGCCCTCAGGGAGCAGGGACTCGATGGCCCGGCCGTGGTGGGGCTACTGGCGGCGGAGCTGGACCTCCTACCCCGGGGCAGCCGCATCAGCGCGGCCGAATTGCTGGCAGAACTCCAGAGCCAGCCCTTGGCCCCTAGTGAGGCCTTAACAATTGAAGCGCCCTTACGGCGGCTTGTAGCTGCCCAGCTGGCGGCCCCACTGGGGCCACCGCAGATTTAAGGAAGACTGCAGGTTCACCGAAGCCAAAATCGGCCACAGTGCCATGACAGCGAATCAAGACAAATCATGCCCTTACTCCCTATCCGCCTCCAACCAGCTAGCCCTGCGGCCCTAGCCCTGCTATCCAAGCCCGTGGTGGCGCCCCCAGAAGCCAGCTGCAAACTGCCCTTGGCGCCTGCCGCCCTTACCGGTTCGCGCAAATGCCAAACCTGCGGCGGCAGTGGCGTGCTGAGGCTGACAGCCCTGCGCTTTCGCACCTGCCTCGATTGCGCCGGCCAGGGCATGCTGCCGGTGGTGCCAGCCAGCAGCTCCTTTGAGCCCCAACCCCAATTGGTGCCGGCCCTTGACCAGCTGATGGCGAGCGCCCGGGCGATTCAGCCCAGGCTGCCAGCCGAAGCGCTGTTCCAGGATTTGCCCAACTAACGGAGCGTTCAGCCTGGCTTCAAGCCAACTGAACTTGAAAACCGGCCTGGCTAGGCCATAGCCAATCCCAGCAGCTGAAACGACTAAGGATCATCCTTTCTGACGCTTTTGGCGCCAGATGAAGAATCCAGCTGTGGCCACGACCACCGCCAGTGGTGCCGCCGTGAGCAATAGCAGGATAACGGCAGTCCAATCGGTGTACATCACGGCGGTCGCGTAGGCACCGACCATCATTTCAGGATCCCCGTCCCTTCCGCCATGGCCACCGTTCAAATGGGCAGCAATCTTGAGGAGCGGACCAGCCGTCCAAGCCCATGGGCGGCTGGCTACACGCCTCGTTCCGGCGGGCTTGGCAGACGCCTGGCCCTAAGAATCGCTCTGCTGGGCATGGCCCTGGGCCTGACGCCAGGCCTGAACCCGGTGCGGGCCGATGTGGTGTTCCAGAACTGCCTTCCGGTGGCCGGGGGCGGCATCACCTGTGACACCCGCCCCGAGGGCAACACCTTGATGAACGACGAAGCCGCCCGCTACGGCCTCCTGGACCAGGCCAGTCCCGGCTGGGATGAATTTGAGCCCTACCAGGGCTACGACGACATGTTTGGCGGCAACGAAACCTGAGGCCAGGCCCGATGGCGGGCTGCTTCAGCGCGGTGACGCCCGGATCCCAGCGCGGGCAGGCTTGGAACCCCGTCCAACATCGCCAGCTAGTCGCCAGAGAAGATCTGGGTGGCCCCGCAAATCAACCCAGCCGGAAAACGCCGTGCAAAATCCGCAAATCTATGGCGGTGAACACTACAATTTGCAGAGGAACGGATGCAGGCATGCCCTATCCCACCCATCCAAGCGGCTCGATGAAGTGGAGCCAGGCCGGGGCTGGGGTTGTTACCAGCCAGTCCTGTAGTCAACGAAGCGCAAGCTCTTGATCAGCAGGATGCCCCCATGGATCTAACCCCCCACCTGGAGTCCCTGGGCCCAAGCCGGATCAATCTGGTGCTTGAAGCACTGTTATCCAGTGATCTACGTTTAAAGGTCCTACTGGCCTCAGCGAATCGGTTCGGCCTAGTGGTTGCGGCCTTGCGCCTCAAGGAGCGCAGGCTATTAGTCGGCGCGATAACAACAGAAGGGGAAGCATTGTCCTACCTCATGACTGGCCTGCCAGGGCTTTTACTGTGCAGCGATCGATTAGAAGCTGGTGATAGCTATTCGATGGTCCGCCAGGCCCGCCAACTGGTGCCCGATATCCGCATCATGATGATTCTTGAAAAATCGAATGCGGATGTGGCTGAGGCAGTGCGAGCCGACGTAGATGCAATCATTTTTGCGGGTGATATTGGCAATCCCAGCCAGCCAATCTCACGGGGTTTGCTGGCCATTGCCAACCATCAGACCTATCTCTCGGCTACGGCCAAGCTCCTACTCAAGCAACAATCTCCAGGCAATCAGACCAATGGCATCAAACTCACCGATCGTCAGGATGAGATCCTTACGATGCTGCTTAACAGCGATACTGAACTCCAAATTGCCGGCAAATTGGGCATTTCACTGACCACTGTCAAAGACCATACCAAGGTACTGCGCAGTAAATTTGGCGTCAAAAACAAAATCGAATTAGTTGTGCGGGCCATGCGGCTTGCCGTCTCCAGGTGATCAACTAGTTAGCAAACGACAAGGGGACTGAACGAGGAACTAAATGCCCAGGAGCTGTCATTGAATCAAGTTGCCAAACAAGGTAGCCAAACGCCTAACTGCGGTTGCCTTCGGCAGTAGCCAAAGCCAAGCTGGGATCACCAGTGAGATCGGCAGCTAAGAAGGCGGCGGTTTCCGGCAGGGCCAGGTGCAGATTTGATTCCGTATGCAACCCCAGCTGGAGAGATTCAGCCTCCAACTCGAGCAGATGGCCGCCATGGCGGTGGTCATCACTGAGAAAATGCAGGTGATAGCCGGGCACGTTGATCGTGCGGGCGTAGTCCGGGCTCCAGAAGCCCACCAAGCTGCCGCTAATGTTTTGCAGCTCGAATTCCGCCTGGTGGCTGGTGGCGGTAACTAAGTCCGTGCCCGGCGCGCTTTTACAGGCGGTGCGAACCTTGATCCGCTCAAAAAGGCCATGCAAGCGAATTGCCAAAAACAGATTGGCGCTGGGACGCAGGCCATCGAGGCGCTGACGCAGGTCGGCAAAGCTGCTGACCCCCGCAAAGCTGGCCTCCGTATCGGCGGCAAAATGGGTCGCCACGAAAAACGGAGCCAGGGCCGCATCGGGCGCCACTTGGACCGAGCCATCGCCGCGGGCTTGCCAGCACACCCCATCCAGCAAAATCGCCTCACCATCAAGACCATCAAAGGTGCCCAAGCCGAAATCGCCATGGCGGCGAATATCAGCGACGGAAACGCATCCCTGGTAGAGCCCCTTGACTAGAGCGCCAGAGGTGGAGACCTGATAGAGGGTGTGGTGCTCGATATCGAGGGCATCTGCCAGGGCCG
>JAEMQZ010000009.1:0-4633 GCA_016463595.1 Synechococcales cyanobacterium SupBloom_Metag_052
CGGTAATCGATAGCTGTTTATTGTCTGTTAACGATGCAAATTGAAAGATAGTTGCTGGATTTTGGCTCGGCAAGTTTTGCTACGCAATGACGATAGATCGGACCTTCAACCTGCGGGAAGCGACTGGCGCGGCGGCTGCGGCAACCTGGTACTGACCACAAAGGCCGCCGCCACCAGTAACGCTGATGCCGCCAGGCATGTCTGCATACCACCAACCACAAAGAGGGCTCCTGAGAGCAGCGTGCCAACCAGGCGTCCAGCGGCATTGGCCATGTAATAGAAGCCGACATTGAGGCTCACCGATTCAGCATCGGTGTAGGCCAGAATCATGTAGCTATGAATTGAAGAATTCATGGCGAACACCACCCCAAATACCGCCAGACCAACGACAACCGCCACCCCTGGATTGCCCACCTGACGCCAGAGAGCCAGGGCAATGAGGGCTGGGATAGCGGTGAGAACGGCGCTCCAAAACTCAACTGCCTTGACGCCCGGCGGGGCGCTTTGGCCCCAGGCTCGCCGTAAGGCTGGCGCTGAAGCCTGCACGATGCCGTAGCCGATCACCCACAGGCCCATGAAGCCGCCAACCTCCCAGAACTTCCAACCCAGGACGGCTTCGAGAAACACCGGCAGCGCCACCACGAACCAGACATCGCGGGCACCGAAGAGAAAGAAGCGCGCTAACGAGAGCACATTGATGCCGCGGCTCTTGGAGAACAGGGCACTGAAGCCGGGTTTTGTCTTCATGCGGCCCATGTCGGCCGGTAGCACCAGGGTGCCGCAGAAGGCCAGCAGCAGGCAGCCGGCCATCACCGCCACGGCCGCGTTGAAACCAATGGTGGCAAGCAACACGCCGCCCAAAAAGAAGCCCACCCCCTTGAGGGCGTTCTTGGAACCGGTGAGAATCGCCACCCAGCGAAAGAGCTGTTGTTCGCCCTGTTGCTGATCGGCTGGGGTTTCCGGCACCACGGTCTTGATGGCACTTTTGGCGCTCATCTTGTTGAGATCCTTAGCGATGCCGCTGATGGCCTGGGCCACCATCACGTAGGCCACGCTCCACCATTTTGGCCAGCTATCGGCTACCGGGATCAACATCAGCAGGGCCGCTACCTGTAGCAGGGTGCCCGTCCAGAGCGTGAGTCGTAGCCCGAACCTTCCCCCCAGCCAGCCGCCATAGAGGTTGGTGAGCACCCCAAAGAACTCATAGAAGAGAAAGAGCAGGGCAATTTCAAGCGTGCTGTAGCCAAGTGCATGGAAGTGGAACACCACCAGCATGCGCAGGGCCCCATCGGTGAGGGTGAAGGCCCAGTAGTTGGCCGTCACGATCATGTATTGCTGCAGAGCTGAGAGTCCTGGCATGGCTGGCCTTTTAGGCGGGAGCAACGGGGTGGGTTCTGGTGTCGTCATGGTGGGGCAGCTGCACTGATCCAGCGAAATCAGCGCGCATTAAGCAAGGCGATATGGCTGACCAGATCCGCCATGCGGGAGCTGTAGCCCCATTCGTTGTCGTACCAGGCATACACCTTGAGCTGGGTGCCGTTAACAACCATCGTCGAGAGGCCATCCACGATGGCGCTGCGGGAGTCGTTGACGTAATCGACGGACACCAGCGGGCGGATTTCATAACCAAGGATGTCGCGTAAGGGGCCATTGGCAGCCTCTTCGAAAGCCCGGTTGACCTCTTCCACCGTGACGCTGCGTTTCAGCTCGAACACCGCATCAGTGAGCGAGCCATTCAATAGCGGCACCCGCACGGCATGGCCGTTCAGCTTGCCTTGCAGTTCCGGGAAGATCATGCCAATGGCCTTCGCTGACCCCGTGGTGGTGGGAATCAAGCTTTGGCTGCAGGAGCGGGCCCGGCGCAGGTCGCTCTTGAAGGCATCAACCACCACCTGGGTGTTGGTGACATTGTGGAGGGTAGTGATTGAGCCGTGTTCGATGCCGAAGCTTTCGTGCACTACCTTCACCACTGGAGCTAGGCAGTTTGTGGTGCAGGAAGCGGCGGTCGTTAGACGGTGAACGCTTGGGTCGTAAAGGTGGTGGTTGATGCCAAACACGATGTTGAGTGCTTCGGCGCCGGCGATCTCACCTTTTACGGGGCAGGCCACCACCACATGCTTAAGACCCACCTGATCGAAGTAGGGCTGCAGGGTTTGCGGTGTTTTGAACTTGCCGCTGCACTCGAGCACCATCTCGACACCAGCCTGGCGCCAGGGCACAGCCGTGGGGTCTTTCTCCTGGCTGTAGCTCAAAGCAGTGGTTGCAACAGAAAAGCCATCGGTTGTTGCTTGAACGGCCTGGTGCCAGCGGCCATGCACCGAGTCAAACGCGAGCAGATGGGCAGCGGCGTGAGCATCGCCTGCGGGATCATTGACGTGTACGAGTTCGATGCCGGGCCGACCCCAAAGGGCACGGAAGACAAGGCGTCCGATGCGACCAAAGCCGTTGATGCCGATTTTCATGGGAGGGAGCGCTGGAGTGCCGGCCGACGGACCAACCATAGATCAATTAAGGTTGATTGATGCTGGCTCCCGTTTTCATCCCCTTGCCTCCGTGTTGCCAGTCCCCATAATTTCAGTCCTATTACCATCCGTTTTTTGGTCGACAGACTCGTGTTAGCTGACCCAGCACACTCCACTTTGGAAACCACGGCAGCATTGGATTCAACTGTGGAACCGCTTGCAGAAGATCAGGCCCAACGGCTCCTGCGTGCCCTAGCCGAGCCCATTCGCCTACAGGTGCTGGCGGCCTTGCAAAACGGCGAACGTTGCGTCTGTGACCTCACCAGCGACCTAGATCTGGGCCAGTCCAAGCTTTCCTTCCATCTCAAGGTGCTCAAGGAGTCGGGCCTGATCCGCGCTCGCCAGGACGGACGCTGGATTTACTACGGTTTGGAGCCTGCCAGTTTGTTGCTGCTGCGCGATTGGCTGGGCGAGCTCGCGATCGCGTGCCAATCCCCTGCGCCTCCCTGTTCCTGACTCCCATGGACCTGCCCGGCGCAGGTCGCCCCGCTGCCCTTGTTCCCCAGGGCAAGGGGGACCGGCCCTTTTTCCCGACTCGACCAGCTCCTGCCGCTATCAATGCTGCTGGCGATCGTCTTGGGACAACTATTGATGGTTAACCTGGTCTTAACGATACGAGGCGGCCCCAGTGACAACCGGGCCAACTATCGATGACAAACTGCGCAATAATCAATCAGCCTTAACCCATCAATAAGGATTGATGGGTTTACTGTGGTGGAACCCCCCTCCTCCCGGCGGATCTGCCCCATGGCTCCTACTTGGTCCTCCCGAAACATCGGTATCGGGGTTCAGATCGCAGCAGTCTTCGCTACGGCTCTGGCGTCGGCCCCAATGGCCCGGGCGGAATCTGTTGAGCAAGCGAGCGAAAAGCAGCCATCAGCCATCAGGCTGGGGGGTTCTAGTACGGTGTTCCCGATCATGGTGGAGGCGATAAAAGCTTATCGGGCAGCTGGTAACAACAGCAAGATCGTTATCAAGGAGTCTGGAACCAGCGAAGGATTCAAGCGTTTTTGCGCTGGCCAGCTTGAGATCGCTAATGCATCGCGTCCGATCAACAGCAAGGAGCTCAAAGCTTGCGCTAGTAATCGAATCAACTTTATTGAGTTGCCGATTGCCTTTGATGCCCTCTCGATCGTCATCAACCCTGCCAATACCTGGGCCAAGCAGATCAGTACCAAGGAACTGGCGCTGCTCTGGGGGCGCCAGGCGGAGGGGAAGATTGGTCGATGGAATGATGTGAATCAAGACTGGCCAGACCGGCCTATCAAACTTTGCGGCCCAGGCAAGGACTCCGGCACGTATGATTATTTCAATAAGGCTATCAATGGCAACGCGGATAATTCCCGCCAAGATTATACTTCCAGTGAAGATGATAATGTAATTGTTAAGTGCGTTGCCAAGAATCCAAATGCTCTGGGTTATTTTGGCTTCAGCTACTATGAAGCCAATAAAAATAAGTTACGGACCCTTGCAGTTGCTGCCTCTGCGGCTCCAGTGAAGCCATCTGTGATAAACGTTCAGGAGGGTCGCTATCAACCGCTTTCGAGGCCCCTGTTTATTTATATCAATGACAAGGCCTATGTCAGTAATCCTGAATTGCGTAAGTTAACCGCCTTAACCCTGCGTAACGGCCTCAGCCTTGCGAAAAAAGCAGGTTCAATCCCCTTGCCTGCCAGCACCTATCTCTTGGTGGAATCAAAGCTTTATAAACGAATCACCGGAAGCGCATTTTCTGGCGATCTGCCCGTGGGGCTTACCATTGGCGAAGCGCTGAGGAAGAGTTTCGATGCCGGTAAACAGCCCCAATATCGCTAGATCTAAGCTAATTTATCTACCTTTTTTAAGTAGGGCATGCTTTCGGTGAGTTATTTTTATTTTCAGTGAGGTGACCTTCCCCTCGCTGATTGCTGATGTAATGCCTTGGCCGCCTGGGTCAAACGGCTGGACAGGCCTAGCGGAGACCTTTCGGTCTTTGCGGCGATGGGGTATGGCTGCCCATGGTGTGGCCCAGGTCATGGACGGCCAGCACACCGAAGCCCTGCTCCACCACCGTCTCCATGGGGGCGGCCCTGGCGGCCCGTAAGGATTTCGGCGTGTCGAGGATGAACAAC
>JAEMQZ010000009.1:4733-15071 GCA_016463595.1 Synechococcales cyanobacterium SupBloom_Metag_052
CATGGGGGCGGCCCTGGCGGCCCGTAAGGATTTCGGCGTGTCGAGGATGAACAACGGATCCATGGCGGGTTTCAGGGGGTGCCGTACCGCTGCCTGTAACAGCCATGGCAATCGCCCCATCGTGGTGAGGGATCATCATCACGATTAGCAATTCGGCCGAATGCTCAACTGAGCTCCACCGGACGAAAACTGCTCAGATGTTGAGATTCGGGCAGATCACGGCCGTGTTCGGCGCTGGATCGCTTTGCCAGTTCTGCAGCAGGCTTTGCAGTTCCCTTCTGAAAAGACCCAACTCCCGCAGCCGTTTGTCCACCAGATCGATCTGCCGCTGGAGCTGCCGCTGGATGTCGCCGCAGGGGAGCCCACCGGCATCGTGCACCGCCAGGCACTCCGCAATGTCATCGAGAGTCAGTCCGAGGCTCTTGAGCCGCCGGATGAATTCCAGGCGCCGCAGGCTCTCCTCACCGAAGAGGCGGTAACCGCCTTCGCTGCGGCCCACCGCCGGCAGAAGGCCCAGGTCCTCGTAGTAGCGCAGGGTCTTAACCGGCAGGCCACTGCGGTCGGCGAGAACTCCGATCTTCATGCCGGTCTTGATGCCAACAGCTGCCATGGGGTTGACTCTCCTGCCAAAGGGAGACTCTAAGCTGGTGTACAGCTCGTCCTCCTGGCAGTCCGTGAATCCCATCGCTCTAGCTCTGCTCCTCTCGGCAGGCGTTGCCCTGGTCCCCGGCGCCGCCCGCGCCCAGGCCAACGACATGTTCGCGAGCAAGGCCGCAGCGGAACAACGAGCCAAGGAACTCAAGTGCAGCGGCACCTTTGCGATGGGCAAGGACTGGATGCCCTGTCAGAACTTTGATGGTTATCAAAAGGCCGTTTCAAAAGAGAAGTAACACCAGCGGTCCCTTTTCTGTCACTGACCATCCCCTCGCAATGTCAATGACCCAGCACTCCAGCGGCCCCCTCCAGCCAACCAACCGTTGGTCTCTGTTGGCCGCCCTCGCAGCGGCGACCTTTGTTCCGCTGCTTCTCAGCGCACCCGCTGAGGCGCACATGAAGGGCATGTTTAAGACCAAGCAGGAGGCGGAGCAACGTGCCGCCGAACTCAAGTGCAAGGGCGCGTTTGCGATGGGTTCCCTCTGGATGCCCTGCGCCAGTGAGCAGGTGCTGCACAAAGCCCTCCAGAACGAGTGAGCCGCCATCACCTCATGCGCCGGGTGCACCGCAGCCTCGTTCCCCTTGCAGCGGTGCCGCTTCTGGTCACGGCCCTTTCCGGTTCGCTCTATGGCGCCCTCTCGGCCCAAGGGATCGAAGCCTTCTGGTTGATGAAACTGCACACCGGCAACTTCGGTGCCGTCAATCTGCAGCCTTATTACTCCACGGTTCTCGGCGTGCTCACCCTGGTCATCGCCGGCTCAGGGATTGGTTTGTTGCTGGGTCGGCGGAGCGGCAAAAAGCCGGTAACGCCGTCATTCTGATCAACGCCCGGTCGCGGCACAACAGCGCAACATCGACGAGTTGACGATTACCACTAGCGAACTCGGGGCCATGGCCGCCCGATGCATCAGTCAAAGCAAGGAGCCCAGCGCTATCAGCATGAAGATTCCGGTGATCAAAGGCTGAAGAGTGCGTCGTATTTGCCGTACTCCGGCTTGCGCAATCCATCCACAGCCAGCATCCGCCGCAGTTCAATGATCTCTGCCCGCTGGGCCACGATCACGCCACGGGCAAAAAGCCTGATCGTTGGGTTGGTGCTCTTAGCGAGGGCGTCGTGGGCCATGATCAGCGCCCCGCCGTGGTGATGGAGCATGCCTTCGAGGAACCAGGTAACGCGGTTCTCCTTTGTGGGCAGCTCGACCATCATCCGCATGCCATCGATTTGGGCCTGGCTCATGCGCGCTAGGCCAGTGAGGCTATTGGGATCGCCTCCTGTGGCCAGGGCCACTGGATAAACAGGAGCCTGGGGGTACCAGGCTTTGCGCCATAGCCCCATGGCGCGAATCTCGTTGGCCTGGTCGAGCCAAATCCTGCTGCCAAGGGCTCCCACACCGGCGGATCCAATCCCGAAGACGAATTCGCTCATCCGCAGCGCGCCAGTGTGGTGCTGCACCATCCCATCGATGAAGCGCAGGTCGTAGGTGGAGCCGGCGGGGCCCACATCGTGGGCATGGCCGGCATGGGCCGGAGCGGATCCGGCAGGGGCAGACATGCCTGGCTGATGCATCATCCCTGGCATGCCGTGGTGCCCTTCGTGATTCATGCCACCGGGCATCTGAGCCAGGCCAGGAGCCGCCACGCTTAGGACAGAGGCGAGCCCGATCAAGGTGGCGCTGAAGTGGAATCGGACCATGGCGGCAAAGGCAGGCTCTCCAAACGTTAAGGTCTCCACTCGAGAGGAGAGTCAAGTCCCAAGGGCACCGCAAATCTGTGGCGGTCGATGCCGGTCATCCCAGGCTTGGCTCTCCTCATAACAGGTGGCTCTAAGTTGAGATCAGCTGCTACGAACTGAGCATCAACAACGATTGCTTTTACCTTTCCTGCGGCAATGGACAAAGCGTATTCGTGCAGCGCCGGCATGGACCGGCGTTTTGCGGAGTTGCGGTTTGTGGGGATGTATTACCTTTGTGTATGCATCACCAAGCCCAGGATTTTTATAACTAATTACATGAGCATAGCCCGCAACATATTGGTACCAGTTTTTAATTAGATTGCATGGTCAAGTTGTTTCTTCTGATGTTATTCTTGCGGGAACCAAAGTTTCACCATCGACGCTGCCGGCCATCGCCCCGGCGCTGGGTCTATGGGATCCCACCCATTCGATTTCTCCAGGCCGTTGAGGAGTTGCTGGGCGCCGGACCTCTCCATTGCTGGCTCTGAAATTCCGGTCAGCTCCTGGGTTCAGGATGAGCAACTGTATTGGGACACGCCACCGGCGCTGAAGAATTCCTGGGGTTTTAGGCGGTTGTACTTCATCTCTAGCTCCCCTAATTGCTCTTCGTAGGGATGGCTAAAAATCTGCTGGAGTTCCTTGATTTGGCTCGTTTCACCGTGCTCAGCCTGTTGATAAGCTGGCATGATCAACCATTCGCGCCAGGTGTATTTCGGGTTGCTATGGTTCATCACTATGCTAGTTGTCTTGGCGTCTTTGCTGCCCCTAACGCAATCTAGCCAGCGTTGCAACCAGTGGTTCCAACGCGCGTCAAGCTGCTCTGAATTGGGCTGGTAGAAACTCTCTTTCAAGGCTAAGATATTCTCTGGAATAGAAGATAGCCGGCGAAAGAAAACCGTATAATCCACCTTGGTTAGAACCATCAGTTCAAGCAGCTCATTCACAAGTGCGGCGTCATAATTGACCAGGCCGAGTTTCCTGGCCCACATCACCTCGATTTCCCGGTCCATCGCCCCGCTGAAACCTTCCCGGATCTGATCGAGCCTTGCCAGTGCTTCTTTGTTGCCGCTGAGCAGTAGTCGGATGGAGGCCCAGAACATTTGATAGTTGGCTTCTGCCGCAACCGGTTGGTTGAAGAAGCAGAAATGCTCTCCACCCCCGGTCCAGGGCTGAAAGCCGGGATCGAACAGTTCACAGAATCCAAACGGTCCGTAGTCGAGGGTGAAGCCACCGGCGGCGCAGTTGTCACTATTGAAATTACCCTGGCAGTAGCCAACGCGGATCCAGTTGGCCACTAGCGCTGTGAGCCGGTTGCGAAACAAACCGGCCAGCTCAATCACTTGATCGCTGAAGGCAAGGCTGGGGTCAATCTCCGGACGGTAGTTCCGCTCGATCAGGTGTTGCACGACCATTTGTAGCTCGTTCAACGCCCCTGGATGGGCATCGCTGCGGGCGCGACGGGCAAACAACTCCAGCTGGCCAACCCGTAAAAACGATGGGGCTACCCGCGTTGTGATCGCCGCCGGGTTGTCCACCAGGATGTCTGGATCGAGGGACCTGGAATTCGGGGAGTACCAGGGCCTGCGCACGGTTTCGCTGCGGGACATGTAAAGCGTTAGCGACCTGGAGGTTGGAACCCCCAGGGCGTGCATGAACTCCTGGGCTAGAAATTCGCGCACGCTGGAGCGCAGCACGGCGCGACCATCGGCCCCGCGGCAGTAGGGCGTTGGGCCCCCGCCCTTGAGTTGCATTTCCCAGCGTTTGCCCTTGAACAGGCCCTCGAAGACCGAAATGGCCCGGCCATCGCCATAGCCATTGCCAGTACCAAATGGACACTGCTGGATGTATTCCGTGCCATAGATCGAGAGGGCATAGCCGGTTGCCCAGCCCAACGGTCGCATCGGCTCCCTTGCCACGCTGATGTCGCCCGAAAAGAGGCGGCGGAATTCGTGGTCATGGGCCAGATCATCGCTAAGGCCGAGCTCGTTGAATAAGGTTTTGCTGTGGGCGACGTACTCCGGCGCTGGGATCGGCGTGGGTGTTACCGGCACGTAATGGCCGGAAAACACCTGGCGAGGCTGGTGATCGTCGCCATCACCGCTGGCCTGGGGATCGGCATGGAGCGACTCCATCAGCGAATAGTCGGCCCGCTGGGCAAACTCAGCGAAGCTTGTGGTTGTGGGCGATTCGGGTGCGCTCTGGTTGTCTGGCATGGGGCCGATCGTCACGGGTCTCTCTCGGGTTCTGGGCTTGGCCGGGTGCTGGCCCAGACGCTTTAGTCATCATCCCCGGCGTTGGCGTCAATCCTGGTTCGGCCCCCATCAACGTGGCCGCCAGTCCAGACCGTGGCGGCAGGGCATGCACAACGAACAGAATCGCCAAGAGGGAGTAAGCAGCGTCTGGCCGAACGGACCGGCGCCTTGGATTCTCACCTCCTTCACGTTTCGTTACGTGAGTTGCCAGACTCTGTTTTTGCTGCTCGGGCCATGGCGACGCCGCTACCCCTTGAAGTTGTGGCTGGCATCTGCGCTGCCACATTGACCATCGCCATGCTCCGCAATGGTGACGAAACCAGCCCAGCCACCGGCGCCTTTTTTGAGAGCCCATCAGCGCCCTGGCAGTTGCCTCAGGCCATCGCTGAGCGACTCAGGGGTTACCTGTTGGGCCACGGCAAGGTCCAAAGCTTTGGCTTACTGGCTTTGCGGCTGGCAATCGGATTGATGATGATCCACCACGGCCAGGACAAGTTGGCCGATCCCCAGGGCTTTGCAACCAACTACGTCATCCCCCTGCATCTTCCTTTCCCGTTGCTGATGGCCCATGCGGCCGGGTACGCCGAAATCTTTGGCTCCTGGCTTTTGATCTTTGGTCTACTCACTCCCCTAGGTGCCCTAGCCCTCACGGGAACCATGGCCGTTGCGGCCTACCACCACATCCTCACCAGTGGTCTGAATATCTACGTCTTGGAATTGGTTGTGTTGTACCTAGGTGGCAGTTTGGCCCTGCTGCTACTTGGTCCTGGTCGGTTCTCCTTTGATTCCGGCATTGCCAAAGAGCTGTTGGACAATCCCACAACAGAGGAGGATCTTGACTTCTCTGTCATACAACAACCGGGTCTGGTAGCCATTGCTGTTGAATCAACCTCCAGGTAGATAACGGGGTTTAGCGAGTCCGATCTGAGCTCGGCCTGTATTAGGACCTAACTCAGACGATCGGTTTCGACATCGGCTCAGGGCGCTGCGGGCCTGGGCCTGGTCGCTGCAGCATGGGTAGCAGGCTGCTGATACCCAGGGCCAGGAAGGAGAGGGCGCCCAGCAGGGCCAATAGCCTGAGGCCCAAGGGGCGACCAGGATCCCTGTCCCAGCCTTCTGGGTCGAGCGGCTCAATTGATCGAATGGGGGCCTTGCTGGGCCTGGGCCGATTTTTCATGGAATCGAAGTCATGCCCTGCAGCCTGCCTGAGCAGCAACCAGCCTGGCGCTCCCTTTCAAAAGGCCGCCCCGTTTCGGCCCCCCTAGGGCCAGGCATGGCTTGGGCTCGTTTCCCCTGCCGCCGAACCCAACTCAGCCGTCGCTTTGAAGGAGGTCGTCCATGGAGCCCCCTTCCTCGTCATCGCCGTCGTCCCCCTCGTCATCGCCGAGGACCTCCTCAACCAGTTCCCTTGCAGCCTTAAGACGGGCACTGTCAGCGGCCCAAACGGCGATGCTGACCGCATCGGGATGCTCATCGCTTAGGAACTCCTCCAGGTTGAGGAGGTGGTGTTCTTCGACGAAGTTAAGCAGCACCAAACTAATTTGGAGGGCGTCCTCGGGGCTGATTTCAGCGGCCTCCATGGCATCAAGCACCGTTCGGATCGCCGGCGTCACGTCTGCGTCGAGCGGGCTGGCTTCATAGCTGCTGGTCATGGGCTGGGTAGACAGGTCGACCACACCATGGGCGAGAGGGGACCAGAACGCAGCCCTGGGCGATGCAGACCCCGGTATTGGTTGCATCACAGCGGCCCAAACTCCCTGGGATCGGTGCGTCTAGTTGGCTGATCCAGCCTCGCGCCGAGCCCCTGGCTGGCACCCTTTCCCAGTCCCCCTCGTGACAGCTTTGACCATGACTGGCGCCCGGTTGCCCTCTGTTGGCTTTATAGGTTTGGGCCAGCTCGGGGCGCCGATGGCCGCCAACCTGCTGGCAAGGGGCTACCCCCTCACGGTCCATAACCGCAACCGGATGGCAGAAGAACCCCTTGCCGCAGCGGGTGCCGCCCGGGCCGCTAGTCCCGCTGAGGTTGCAGCCAACGTCGCCATCCTTTGTCTCTGCGTCAGCGATGGGGCCGCCGCAGAAGCCGTGTTGTTTGGCGATCAGGGAGCCGCGGCCAGCTTGCGGCCAGGCGCGCTTGTGATCGATTTCTCTACGGTTGAGCCCGCCCAGGCCCAGGCCTTCCATCGCCGGCTGCAGGCCGCTGGGATCGGTTGCCTCGATGCCCCCGTCACCGGCGGTACTGAAGGGGCCAAAGCTGGAACCCTGTCGGTGTTGGTGGGAGGCGACCCAGAGTGCGTCGAGCGAGCCAGACCGCTGTTGGAGGCCGTTGGCACAACACTGACCCACTTTGGACCGATTGGTTCGGGCCAGCAGGTCAAGGCCGTTAACCAGATCCTGGTGGCGGGCTGCTACGCGGCCGTGGCAGAAGCGATGGCCCTGGGCCAACGGCTGGGATTACCGATGGAGGCCGTGGTGACCTCCCTGCGCCCTGGGGCTGCGGGCTCCTGGGCCCTGGACAACCGCTCCCAAGGCATGCTCGAAGGCCGCTTCCCCTTGGGGTTCAAGCTGGCCCTGCACCGCAAGGATCTGGCAATCGCCCTGGGCACCGCTGCGGCCCTGGATTTGCAGTTGCCGATCTGCGAGCAGGTTGCCGCCATGGAAGATCGCCTGATCGAGGCCGGCTATGGCGAGGAGGACCTCTCAGCCTTGGCCCGTTGGTTTACACCTTGATGGCGGGAGTGAGAGGGAACCACCTGCCCCAGAGCTTCGACAAGACGGGACGAATCGATGCCATTCCCGGCTGATCGGGGTGGGGTTCAACGCATTTGGATGGCGTTGAGACGGTCGCGGAAACTGCGCGATGCAGCCTCGGCTTGGGCATTGCTCTCGAGCTGGGCGCTTCCCCAAGGGGCTTGATTGCCCTCGTTTTGAAAACCGCTCTCCTGGGTTGGGGAGCTGCTGGTGGGAGCCGTGGCGCTGCTCCGGCGCTTTCCCCAGGGGCTTGGTTCGTCAGACGGGACGACCGTGCTCACTGGCACAAGGGCAACCGGCAGGGGCGCTGCCGGGGTGGGGCTTATGGGAGAGGCCTGGGTTGCCGAGGCGTAAGAGCCTGACGAGGTTGAACCCGAGGAGCGGCGCCGGCCATAGCCCTGGGAGCGCAGGTCTAGGGGCTTGCCGGTGGCGACCCCCCGGCTGCTCGCCTGATCGGCTGGCGAGGGGGCAGCCCGTTTGATCGGGTTGGACTTGAGCTCGCTACGCACCTGATTCAGCAGGCGAAAGTGGCCGGTGGCATTGAATTTGCGCAGTAGCGCTGGATCCCAGGCCATCGGCCAATCAAAGGTGTCGTTGAAACGATCTTACGGGAGCGCAAACGGCCAGGGAACTGTGATAAATTGTTGTCTTACCAAGTGGAAGTCGTTCCGACTACGGCCTTAGCCGACCCGGCTGGGTAATGCCTTTGGGCTTCCTGCACCCTTTTGAGTCAAAGATGGTGACTCAACGGCCTGGTCTTGGGGTTCCCCCAGGTGCCCCGGGCAACGACCTTCCCCCTGGCTAATCCCCCACGTTTTCCCTACCGATCCCATGACGAGCACCGGTTGCCTGCGGGTTGGCCAACAGGCCCCTGATTTCACGGCCACGGCCGTGGTGGACCAGGAGTTCAAGACCATTAGCCTGTCTGACTACAGGGGCAAATATGTGGTCCTGTTCTTCTATCCCCTCGATTTCACCTTCGTTTGCCCGACTGAAATCATCGCCTTCAGCGATCGTTACGCCGATTTCACCAGTCGCAATACGGAAGTTCTCGGTATCTCGGTGGATAGCCAGTTCAGCCACCTGGCCTGGATTCAAACCGAGCGCAAAAACGGTGGTATTGGTGACATCAACTACCCCTTGGTTGCCGACCTGAAGAAAGAGATCGCCAGCGCCTATAACGTCCTCGACGACGCAGCTGGAGTGGCCCTGCGCGGCCTCTTCATCATCGATCCCGATGGCGCAATCATGCACAGCACGATCAACAACCTGCCCGTGGGCCGTAGCGTTGATGAAACCCTACGGGTGCTGCAGGCCTTCCAGTACGTGCAGTCCCATCCCGACGAGGTTTGCCCGGCCAACTGGACCCCTGGCGACAAGACGATGAAGCCCGATCCCGTTGGCAGCAAGGAATTCTTCGCCGCCGTCAACTGAAGTTCGCCCGAGCCGCTGGATAGGTCCAGCGGCGATCGCAACGGTCCAGAAAGTCCCCTTGTGGGACTTTTTTTGTGACCGGATTTGGCCCGCCAGCCGCCTGGAACCCTCAGCCCAGCAGGCTGGCCAGGAGGCGTCGACCATCGATGCCCCCAGTGGCGGGATCACAGGCTCGCTCCGGATGGGGCATCAGGCCGAGCACCGTGCCGGCCGGATTGGTGAGGCCGGCCACCGCCCCTACGGAGCCATTGGGATTGGCCTGATAGCGGAACACCACGCAGCCCGAATCCTCCAGCTGCTGCAGTTGGCCGGGATCTACCTGGTAGCGTCCCTCTCCATGGGCGATTGGCAGGTGGATCGTTTCACCGTCGCCGTAGCCTTTTAGCCACTGGCAATGGCCGGGAGACACCTGCAGGGGCGTGTCTTCGCATACGAAATGGAGCTTCTCGTTGCGGGTTAGGGCGCCTGGCAGCAGTCCCATTTCGGTGAGCACCTGGAAGCCATTGCAGATGCCGAGCACCCGGCCGCCCCGTTCCACGAAGGCCGCCACCTCCTGCAGGATTGGCGCGAAGCTGGCGATGGCGCCGCAGCGCAGGTAGTCGCCGTAGCTGAAGCCGCCGGGGATGATCACCGCATCGAGGCCTGAGAGATCGCGCTCCTCATGCCAGAGGAAGCGGGTTGGCACCCCCAAACATCCTTCCGTTGCCCAGCGCACGTCCCGATCGCAGTTCGAACCCGGAAACACCACTACCCCAATGCCCATTTCAGCCTTCCCCCACGGGGCTGGACGTGCCAGAGCTTTCGCCGCTGGCGGCCAATTCCAAGGTCCAATTTTCGATCACCGCATTGGCCAGCAGGCGATCACTCAAGAGGCTGAGTCGTTCCCGTGCCGTGGCCAGGTCGGGGGCCTCAATCTCCAGTTCCACCGCCTTGCCGATCCGCAGCTTGACAATGCCTTCCACACCGAGGCGGCTGGCGGCAGAGCGGGTGGCCTCGCCGGCGGGATCCAGGACCGATGGCCGCAGCGAGACCAGAACGCGGGCTGAGTAGACGGGCACCAGACCTCCGGGTCAATTGTCAAATCTTGGCAGGCCGGCTGCAGCCAGCCAGCCCTTAGGCCAGGCCCAGGAGGGCCCGCAGCTCCTGCTCCAGCGCGGCCCCATCCACCTGCAAGCCCAGCGCCACCAGTTCCAGGCCAGGGAGGTGGTCCTGATCGGCGGCGGCGGCCTTGGGATCGAACCAGCACTCGAGCCGGGGCCCCACCGCCTGGATTTGCAGAGGCTGGGCCTTCCCGGCCAGCCAGGCGCGCCCCTTCAAGCGCAGGAAGTTCTGGCGACCGATCTGGCTCCGCAGCAGGCTTTCCAGCGCCTGGCGATCGACAGGACCCTCGAGCCGCAGCGCCACCGATTGCATCGCCACATGGCTGTGGTCGTGGTCATGGTGATCGTCATGATCGGGATCGGGATCGTGATCGTGATCGTGCGGGTGATCGTGATCGCCCTGGCTGTGACTGTCATG
>JAEMQZ010000009.1:15171-38580 GCA_016463595.1 Synechococcales cyanobacterium SupBloom_Metag_052
GATCGTGATCGTGATCGTGCGGGTGATCGTGATCGCCCTGGCTGTGACTGTCATGGCTGTGATCGCCCATGCCGTGATCCCCCTGATCGCGCTCGAGGCCCAGGAGCAGGGCCGCTGGCACCTGGCCCCGGGCCATGGGCAGCACCGTGACGCCAGGACGAAGCTTGGCGGCCAACTCGGTTTGCAGGTCAGTGATCTGCTCGGCTTGCAGGCAGTCGGCCCGGCTGATCAGCACCAGGTCGGCGGCCTCAAGCTGGTCATCGAACAACTCTTCAATGGCGCTGAGGTGATCAAGGCTGGGATCGGCCAGGCGCTGGGCCTCGATCGCGGCGGGATCGCCCACCACGTGGCCCTGGGCTAGGGCTTCGCCATCCACCACCGTCACCACGCCGCTGACGCGGGTGCGGGTGCGGATCTCGGGCCAGCGAAAGGCCTGCAGTAGGGGCTCGGGCAAGGCCAGCCCGCTGGTTTCAATGACGATGCCGTCGAGCTGGTCGGCGCGCTCCAGCAGCAGTTGCATCGTCGGCAGGAATTCATCCTGCACGGTGCAGCAGAGGCAGCCGTTAGCGAGTTCCACCACCCGGCCGTCGAGCTCCTCCTCGGGGCAGAAACCGCAACTGCGGATCAGGTCGGCATCGATGCCAACCTCGCCGAATTCATTCACCAATACGGCCAGCCGTAGGCCACTGGACAGGAGCAGCTGGCGCAGCAGGGTCGATTTGCCTGCCCCTAAAAAGCCAGTCACCACCGTCACCGGTAGGCGGCTCGGTTTGGTTTGGCCAGGGCTAAGGGGACTGGGCCGGGGGGTGACAACCATGGTCAGGGCACCAGGGCGGACCAGGCAAAGCTGGAGCCCACGCCGATCAGGATTCCGGCCGTCAGACGCAGCTGGCTAGCGCTGAGGCCCGTGCCCCAGCGACGCACCAGGGTGAGGGAGGTGGTGAGCAATAGTCCTTGGCTGACCAGCAATCCCACCAAATAGAAGGCAATCGGGCTTTGTTCCCAGCCGATCACCGCGGCACTTAGCACGTAGCCATGTAGGGCAAAGGCCGGCACCAACAGCAGGGCCGGCAGGCGGTCAAGCAGCACCAGACCCACCACCACCAGGGATAGGGCCACCAGGGGTTCGGCCAGGGGGATGCCGGGCAGGGCCAGGCCCAGGCAGGAGCCGGCTAGCCCCGTGGCGAGCAGGCCAAGCACCCAGCTGAGCCGTTTCTGCAGGCCCACCAGGCCCAGGGCCAGCAGGAAGAGCAGGTGATCAGGTCCAAACAGGGGATGGGCCAGGCCGCTGACCAGCCCAGTCAAGGGCGACGGGGTCAGCTGGAACAGGTGAATCAAATGGTGGGCGGAAGCTGGTGCGGCAAAAAGCAGAACCAGGGCAGCCGCTCCCAGGGGGAGGGTCGCGCCGAGGCGAAGGTTGGTCATCCGGAAAGCTGGTCCGAGCCAGGGATGGGGTGGACTTCGGCGGGTGTTCTGACTGGGCTAAACCCCGAAGGATTCCGCTTCACAGCTGCGGGACAGCGCCGGACTCAGTGCCTGGTTTCCCAGGACCCCACCGGACTTTCCCCGTTTCCTCCCCTGGCTGGTCACCGGGGGAACCGAACACGAAATCTAGGCCTCCCTTGGCCTAGCGACAGCCGAGGCTTTCGCGGGTGTCCACACCCGTACGCGGATTGGTGCCGCTGGCCCGGGCGCAGAGGGCTTTTTGCTGGGGCAGGTCGATCACCGCGTCACTGAAGTCGGCCCCTTCTATGCGGGCGCCCGTAAAGCGGCTTTGCATCAGCATGGCGTTGCGCAACACGGCATCGCCTAGGTCGGCCCCATCAAAGCGGCTGGCAAAGGCCACTACGTCCTCAAGATCGGCGCCGTTGAGATTGCTGTCACGCAGGTCGCTGCTGTTGAACACGGCGCCGCGTAGGTCGGCGCCGCTGAAATTGAACCCGCCGAGCTGGGCCTTGAGGAATTCCTGCTGCTGGAGGTTGCGGCCATGCATGTCGCTCTGCAGATCCACCAGGGATTTCTGGCTACGCAATTCCGGCGCCGTCATCGCCTCAGCTGGCTCCACGGCCCAGCCAACCAGAAGGGCCGTGGCGGTTATCAGTCCCACCAGCCCGATGGCCAGGGCGGATTGGCCTAGGCGCCCCAGACGATTTAGCCAGCCCTGCCAAGCCTTTGGGTTGGGCGCGCCTGCTGGCTTGAGGTGATCGGGCGTTCCGGAGCGGGACAACGGCAGCCCTAGCGTGTTGCTTCAAGTTATGGCAAGGCGCCGCCCCACCGCGAAGCGATGAGCATGTCCCTGCGGGTGGTGGTTCCACCCCACCCCTTGATCGGCCACTGGTTGACCCTGCTGCGCGATCAGGACACGCCCACCCCCCTGTTTGCCACGGCGATGGCGGAACTGGGTCGCTGGCTCACCTACGAGGCCCTGCGCGACTGGCTGCCCCACCGGCGGGTGGAGGTTCAAACCCCCCTGGCGTCCAGCGAAGGCACCGTGATTGACCCGGCCGCCCCCCTGCTGGCCATCCCGATGCTGCGTTCGGGGCTGGGGCTTTGGGAGGGGGCCCGCACCGTGCTGCCCACGGCCCTGGTGGCCCATGTCGGCTACGCCAGCGATGCCGGCCTGGGGGCCGGATCGCCCGCCCCAGCCGCCTACCTCGATGGGCTTCCCGCCGAGATCGGTCCCACCACAGGTGTGCTGGTGTTTGAGCCCCTGGTGGGGGCAGCCACCAATCTTCTGACGGTGCTGGAGCGCTTGGAAGCACTGGGGGTGAGCGGGCGCCAGGTGCGGGTGATTTCGGCCCTGGCCGCTGCCCCGGGGCTCAAGACCCTGGGCGAGCGCTTCAGCGATCTCACGCTTTATGCGGCCTGCATCGACGCCGAGCTCGATGGGCAGCAGCGGATCGTGCCCGGGCTAGGTGATGCCGAAGCCCGCCTGTTTGGAACCTGATTCGGCTGCCAGGCACCGGGGCGGTGGCTGGCTTGCACCAGCCTGCCTAAACTCACGACCATTGAACCTTTTGTATTTCAGCGGTAATGCAGCAGAGCAGCGACAGTCAGTCCAACCTGATGATCAGCGCCATGGCGGGGGCCTTCCTCGGGGCCGCCGGGCTGGCCTGGTGGCTGCTGTCCCAGGCTGAGCGGCGCCAGGAGCTGCAGCGGCGGGTCCGTTCCCTGCGCTTTGCGTCCGAACTCCGGGAGCCTCCAGCCGATCGTCACTTGCCGGAAGGGGAGCTGCAGGACCGGGTCCAGCAGCTCAACCAGGCCATTGAGGATGTGCGCCGCCAGCTGGAAAGCCTCAGCATCCCGGCTCCTGTCGATCGCTAGGCCCCGTTTTGCGCTGCTGAGGCCTGGGGGCCCGTCAGGTTGAACGGCGCATCGGTAGGTTGCATACCAGTGCTTTTTTGTAGGCCATGCTGCGCTCCGCTGCCATTACCCAGGGCTTCCAGCGGTCCCCTAACCGCGCCATGTTGCGGGCGGTGGGCTTTGGCGACGACGACTTCAACAAGCCGATCATCGGCATTGCCAACGGCTACAGCACCATCACCCCCTGCAACCTGGGGTTGAACGAGCTGGCCCTACGGGCCATCGCTGCCGCCAAGGCGGCCGGTGCCATGCCCCAGATGTTCGGCACGATCACGGTCAGTGATGGCATCTCGATGGGCACCGAGGGGATGAAGTATTCCCTAGTGAGCCGCGAGGTGATCGCCGATTCGATCGAAACCGCCTGCAACGGCGAAAGCATGGATGGCGTGCTGGCCGTGGGCGGCTGCGACAAGAACATGCCCGGTGCCATGTTGGCGATTGCCCGCATGAACATCCCGGCCATCTTTGTCTATGGCGGCACGATCAAGCCCGGCAAATTAGGTGGCTGTGATCTCACGGTGGTGAGTGCCTTTGAGGCGGTGGGGCAATTCGCCGCCGGCACGATCGATAACGACCAGCTCACCGCCGTGGAAAAGAACGCCTGCCCGGGTGCAGGCAGCTGCGGTGGCATGTTCACCGCCAACACGATGAGCTCCTCGATCGAGGCCATGGGCCTGAGCCTGCCGGGCAGCTCCACCATGGCTGCCGAAGACCCCGAGAAGGCCGATAGTGCTGCCCGCTCGGCCGAGGTGTTGGTTGAGGCGATCGCCGCCAACATTCGCCCCCTGGACCTCCTCACCCGCGAGGCGTTTGAGAATGCCATCAGCGTGATCATGGCCGTGGGCGGCTCCACCAATGCGGTGTTGCACCTGCTGGCGATCGCCCGCACCGCCGGGGTGCCGCTCACCATCGACGACTTTGAGACGATCCGCCAGCGGGTGCCGGTGATCTGCGATCTCAAACCCAGCGGCCGCTACGTGACCACCGACCTCCATGCCGCCGGTGGCATTCCCCAGGTGATGAAGCTGCTGCTCGATGCGGGCCTGCTCCATGGCGACTGCCGCACGATTGAAAACAAGACCCTGAAGGAGTCCCTGGCCGCCATTCCGTCCGTGCCCCGCCCAGATCAGGACGTCATCCGTCCCTTGAGTAATCCCCTATACGCCAAGGGCCACCTGGCCGTGCTCAAAGGCAACCTGGCCACCGAAGGCAGCGTCGCGAAAATCAGTGGCGTTAAAAATCCCCAGGTCACCGGCCCTGCCCGGGTGTTTGAAAGCGAAGAAACCTGCTTGGCCGCCATCCTCGAGGGCCAGATCCAGGCAGGCGATGTGCTGGTGATCCGCTACGAAGGGCCGGTGGGTGGCCCGGGCATGCGCGAGATGCTCTCGCCTACCTCGGCGATCATTGGCCAGGGCCTGGGCGACAAGGTGGCCCTGATCACCGATGGCCGTTTTTCGGGCGGCACCTACGGCATGGTGGTCGGCCATGTGGCCCCCGAAGCCGCCGTTGGCGGCACGATTGCCCTGGTGCAGGAAGGGGACAGCATCACGGTGGATGCCCACCAACTGCTGATCCAACTCAACGTCGATGACGCCGAGCTGGCACGCCGCCGCGCCGTCTGGAGTGCCCCTACTCCCCGCTACACCACCGGAGTGCTCGGCAAATATGCCCGGCTGGTGAGCAGCAGCAGCCTCGGGGCGGTCACGGACCAGCCCTAGTCCCCAACCACCAGGGCGCGAATGCGGCGGGCCAGGGCTTCCAGGGGCATGCCGCCCCCGGGCCGCTCGCAGCGTTCGCCACTCACCGCGTCCATCCAAACCGGATGGGATCCCTGCCAGAGCAGGGGGGCGCTTTCATCGGCCAGGGTCACCAAGGTGAGGTGGATGTCGCTGCCGCTGCGGTAGAGCTCCAGCTCCAGATCGGCCTGCTCGAGCCGGGCGCCCTCGGGGCTGCGGGGCTCAATTCGCACGCAGAGATCACCACCTGCGGCTCCGGCTTCGGGCAGGTCCCCCACGAGCCGAACACCGTGCCTGTTGGGCTTGAGGCAGAGGTCAGCGGCGGCGGCTAAGCGGCTGGCGAAGTCCTGCCAAGTCTCCTGATCGCTCCAGTCCATGGCATCCAGTTAGGCGTCAGGGCAGGGCCCGAATGGCCTGAATCCTTAGCTGCAGGGGACCGGCGCGAAAGCCGTTGTTCACCCCTCCGTCATCGCCAAAGCGGGAATGGAGGATCTGCAGCCGGGTGATGCGGGACGCATCAAAGCGCAGGGGCAGCCCCACGGGCTTGGCCCGCACGCTGGCCCGCAGTTGGCTGAAGGGAATCCATACCTGGGTGAGCCCCTGGGCTGCGGTGTCGAATTCGGCCACCCAGCGCAGACCGCCCGGGATCAATTCGGTGAGGCCGGCCAGGCCATCACTGCAGGCGATCGCGAGCTTGTAGCGGCGCCCATCGCCTTCGATCTCCAGTTGCAGGCCGGCTTGGGCCGAGAGATCCAAGGGCGGTGAGAACAAGGGCGAGCGGCAACTAACAAAGCCACCACCCTCGGCAACCACCTCCGCCGTCATCACCAGGCCCGAGGAGCCGATCTGGCACTGGCCCTGGCTGCGGCCGCCCATGATCGTGTCATTGAGGCTGTGCCAACCGGCAAAGCCATCGCCGGCCACGATTAGCAGGGAGCCGTCGCCAGGGGGAACGCTGGGGTCACGGCTTGGCTCGGCACTGCTGCTGCCGGTGGGGCTAGGGGACACGGTGCTGCTGGTGCCGCCTGGGGCGGTAGGGGAGGGAGGCTTCACCAGTCTGGCGATGGAGTCCAGGGGGGTGAGCCTGGACAGATTCGAACCTGGGGCAGCCAGGCTTGCCCTTCCGTAAGCCAGTAGTACCAAGCTGGGGACCAGTCGTAGCAAGCCCCTGGCCAGGCCCAATCGGACTGGCCTAGACGCCACCAGCGACCAGGGCCGCCGCGTCGGCATCGGCCAGCACCAGCACCGGAGTGTGGGGTTGCACCAGTTTGGCGGGGGTGCGGAGGGGGGATTCGCTGGGATCCAGCAGGCGCCTGAGGGCCTCCTGCTTGGCTGCGCCACTCACCAGGATGACCACCTGGCGGGCGGCGCTAAGCACCGGCGCTGTGAGGGTGATGCGCTCAAGTCCCTTGCCTTCGCCCACGGCAACGGCCCGATCGCTGACGCCCGCGGCGGCGCTGCCCGGAAACAGGGAGGCCGTGTGGCCGTCATCGCCCAGGCCCAGCAGGATCAGATCGAGCACGGGCGGATCGCCAGCGCAGAGCCGGCGAAGGGTTTGCTCGAAGGCTTCGGCTGAAGCCAGGGGCGTGTCCCGCTCGGTGGGCACCGGATGGAACACGGCCTGCCGGGCCGGACCTTGGGCCAAAAGGGTTTCGTGGAGCATGCGGGCATTGCTAGATGGATCCTCCGGCCCGACCCAGCGTTCATCACCGAGCAGCACATCGACCCGGTCCCAGGCCAGTTGTTGCTGGCCCAGGAGCCGGTAGGCGGCCGCCGGGGTGGTGCCGCCGGCGAGGGCTAGTAGGACCCGTTCGCGTTGAGCCAGGGCCAGCTCCAGCTCTCTGGCCAGTAGTTCGGCCGCTCGGCGGGCGAGCAACTCCTGGTTGGGGCTGATTTCGAGTTGGTAGACGACGCCTGGGTCAGCCATGGCAGCCCCGCTCAATCCAGCCACTCGGTGTGGAAGCTGCCGGCCTTGTCCACCCGCTCATAGGTGTGGGCGCCGAAGCAGTCGCGCATGGCCTGCACCAGGTTCTGGGGCAGGCGGCCAGTGCGGTAGCTGTCGATGTAATCGAGGCTGCTGCTCAGGCAGGGCACGGGAATCCCAGCAAGGGCGGCGCCGGCCACAACCTGGCGCAGGCCGGGTAGGCGGCGGTTGATCTGCTCGGCAAACCAGGGGTCCACCATCAGGTTGGGCAGGGCGGGGTTGGCGGTGAAGGCGTCCTGGATGCGTTGCAGCAGGCGGGCGCGGATGATGCAACCCCCTTTCCAGATCTGGGCAATCGAGGAGAGGTCCAGCTTGTAATCGTGCAGCTTGGAGGCTTCCACCATCAGGGCCATGCCCTGGGCGTAGCTAGCGATGGAAGCGAGAATGCAGGCGTCCTGCAGCGGAGCCATGGCGTCGGCGGGACTGCCCAGGTCGATGGCCACCGGGGCCGGGGCCACCAGCACGGATTCGGCCTGGAGCCGCTCGTTGCGCAAGGAGCTCATCACCCGGGCGTTGAGGGCCGCGTAGATCGTCGGCACGGAGATGCCCATCTCCAAAGCGCTGACCACGGTCCAGAGGCCCGTGCCCTTCTGGCCGGCAGCATCAACGATCTTTTCAACCAGATCGGAGCTGTCCTGGGGATCGCGGGTGCGCAGGCACACCTCGGTGATCTCCACCAGGAAGGAGGAGAGTTCTTCGGTGTCGTTCCAGGCGGCCAGCACGTCGGCCATGGCGATGCCACCCAGGCCGGCGGAGCGCTTCATTAGGTCGTAGGCCTCGGCCAGGATCTGCTCGATCCCGTATTCGATGCCGTTGTGCACGGTCTTGACGAAGTGACCGGCGCCACCGGGGCCGATGTAGGTGACGCAGGGACCATCGTTGACCTGGGCGGCCATCTTGCGCACCAGCCCTTCGATCGCGTCGTAGGCACTGCGGGTGCCGCCAGGCATCATGCTCGGGCCCTCTAGGGCACCCTTGGCGCCGCCGGAGACGCCCATGCCAATGAAGCCGAAGCTTTTGCTTTCCAGGTCAGCGACGCGGCGCTCGGTGTCGGTGTAGAGGGAATTGCCACCATCGATCAGCAGATCACCCTCTTCGAGATAGGGGGAAATGGTGGCGATGGTGTCATCAATCGCCTGGCCGGCCTTGATCATCATCAAGATGCGGCGCGGTTTCTCCAGCTTGTCGACAAAGTCCTGGAGGGAGGTGGAGCCAATGATGGCCTTGCCTGCGCCCCGACCGGCCAGAAACTCCTCGGTCTTGGCGTAGGTGCGGTTGTAGACGACACAGGAAAACCCGTTGCGCTCAGCATTGAGCACCAGGTTTTCCCCCATCACCCCAAGGCCAATCAGACCGAAGTGGGCTTTCTGCATTGTGATCCCGTCCTGGTGCGGATCCCATCAGTGTGGCGACGGGCACCGTTGGGCGGAAGTAAGCCCGCCGTCTCTGTGAGGGACAGCGCACCGAATCGGAGCGGCTTCCCTGCTGTGCGACAACAACAAAGCCGCTGCAACCTCGAGAGGGGGTCAGCAACGGCTCGATCAGGGCCCGGGGTTGACCCGGGGCTTGGTCCGGCTAACGGGGAGGGGGCTGAGCCAAGGAACCCGAGGGGCAGAGATGCCCGGCTCCTACCCCTGAATCAGCGGCGGGCCTTAGATCACCGTTCCATCGGTGATCGTCACGTTTTTGGCAACAACAACGATGCCATTGCGGATGTAGAAGCCCAGCTCAGGCCGGTCCGCCTCTTCGACGTGGTCCTTGTTGACGATCGTGACGTTGCGGCCAATGCGCACGTTCTTGTCGATGATCGCGCGCTTGACCGTGGAGCCCTGGCCCACGCCGATCGGGGTGCCGCCGCGTTCCCGCAACACGGCGCGCTCCTCGCGGGACTCGAAGTAGTCCGCCCCCATCACCAGGCTGTCCTGCAGAACCACCTCGTCCTCGACCCGGGTTCGCACTCCGAGCACACAGTGGTGGATGCTGCAGGCCCGCAGCATCGAGCCTTCGCCGATGATCGACTGGGTCACCTGGGCGTCGAGCAGCTTGCTCGGGGGCAAGTAGCGGGGGCGGGTGTAGATCGGGAATTTTTCGTCGTAAAAGGAGAAGGCGGGGTTGGGCTGGTCGGTGAGGGCCATGTTGGCCTCATAGAAGGCCCCGATCGTGCCGATGTCCTCCCAGTAGTCGTCAAAGAGGTAGGTCTGCAGTCGGTCGCCCCGCTCCAGGGCTGCGGGAATGATCTCTTTGCCGAAATCGGTGAAGTTGGGGTTTTTGGTCAGCAGGTCGAAGAGGGTGTCGCGGCTGAAGACATAGATGCCCATCGAGGCCAGGTAGGGCCGCCGCGCAGCCTCCTCCGCTGAAAGGCCCATGAGGGAGGTATCCACCTGCATGGCCTCGAGCGCTTTGCCCTTGGGCTTTTCGCGGAATTCACGGATGCGTCCGTCGTCGTCGGTGTGCATCAGGCCAAAGGACTCGGCCTGGGCCGCATCAACGGGCAGGGCCCCGACGGTGAGGTCGGCTCCGGTTTTGATGTGGTGTTCGATGAACAGGCTGTAATCCATCCGGTAGAGCTGGTCGCCGGAAAGGATCAGGTACTGGTCCACGTCCCATTCCTGGAATAGCCACTGGTATTTGCGGACCGCGTCGGCCGTGCCCTCAAACCAGCTGGGGCTGGAGGGGGTCTGTTGGGCCGCCAGTACCTCCACAAAACCCTGGCCGAAGCCGGCCGAAAGGTTGTAGCTCTGGCTGAGGTGACGGTTGAGCGAGGCGCTATTGAATTGCGTCAACACGTACATCTTGTTGATGCCGGAGTTGATGCAATTGCTGATCGGTATATCAATCAAACGGTATTTGCCAGCTAGCGGCACGGCCGGCTTGGCCCGCGTCTGGGTGAGGGGAAAAAGACGGGTCCCGGCTCCGCCGCCAAGAATGATGGCAAGGACTCGTTTCATCAGCGTTCTCCCCTTTGCACTGTCAGGGTTTGGCAACGGTAGTTGATCGTCTGGCCCGCCCAAGGCATGGCAACGCACATTGATGGAACTGGTTGCTGAACGGTCGATACGGGCCGATCAGCTGTCGGGATTGTCGTCCCGCAGCTCAAACAGCCGCTCAAGCACGCCCATAGCCACATGGCGCTGCTGGCGGGGCTGGGGAGCCCGCAGATTGGTCACGGGAGTATGGAGAATCTTATTGATAATGCCCTTGCTGAGGGCTTCCATCACCTTGCGATCGCGGGCGGACAGGTCGGGGCCCATGCGGCTAAGGGCTTTCTGTAATTCCTGCTCGCGAATATCTTCCAGTTGGCGGCGCATGCGGTTCACGACCGGCACCGCTTCGAGGCCATCCCACCATTCCAGAAACAGTCGGGATTCCTCCTCAAGCAGCCCCTCCGCTTCGGCAGCAATCTCGCGGCGGGCCTCCTGGTTGCGGGCCACGACCTCCTGGAGGTCGTCCACATCGAAGGCTCCCACGCCGTCAATGCCCTGCACATCGGAGCTGATGTTGCGCGGCACACCGATATCGATCAGCAGCAGGGAGGAGCGCCGATTGAGTCGGTTAAGCCGCTCGGCATCAATGATTGGATCCTCAGCGGCCGTGCTGGTGAACACCAGGGAACAGGTGCTCAGGCAGTGGTCCAGGTCGTTGAGGGGCCGGCACTGGACGGGCAGGTCGGGGAAATCGGCCGCCAGCAGTTCGGCCCGCTCCACCGTGCGGTTGAGCAGCACGACGCCGCGGCAGCCCTTGGAGCCCAGGTGTTGCAGCAGCAGCCGCGACATGCGTCCGGCCCCCACTACGGCCACCTGTTCTTGATCGAGGGAGACCAACTCATCGAGACCGCGGCCCTGGCCCACCTTGAGCTGGGCCAGTTCCACGGCTGCCGAGCTGATCGACACCGCCCCGGTGCCCAGGTTGGTTTCGGTGCGCACCCGTTTGCCGGTGCTGACCGCCTGGTTCAGCAGGCGGTTGAGAATCGGCCCGATCGAGCGATGCTCCTGGCCGAGCCGGAACATCTTTTTCACTTGGGAGAGGATTTGGCCCTCGCCCAATACCAGGCTGTCCAGGCCTGCGGCCACCCGCAGCAGGTGGGCCACTGCCTCCTCGTGGTGGTAGGTGAACAGGTGGGGGGTGAGTTCCACCAGGTCCAGGCCCGATTGCTCGCTTAAGAAGGTGCCCACCGCGGTTAAACCCTGCTCCGGATGGCGCAGCAGGGTGTAAATCTCCAGCCGGTTGCAGGTGCTGAGGATCGAGGCCTCGAGCACCTGGTCGTCTGCCCTCAACCGCTGGAGGGAGACCTCCATCGTGTGCTCAGCGATGCTGAGCCGCTCGCGGATTTCCACCGGAGCGGTGTTGTGGCTGAGGCCGACGACCGTGATGTGCATGAAGGGCGAACCTCGCTGGCGCTTGGGTGGGATCTGCGTCAGCGCAGGGCGATGCTCTTCGCGCCGTCCTTGATGTGCACCGTGTTGGTGAACCGGGCGGTGTTGTCGAGCGTACTGATGATCAGGCTGCTGGTGCGGGTGCAGTCCTTCTCAAACTTCACGCCGTGGAAGAGCAGGCCGTCGGTGATGCCGCTGCCGGCAAACACGACGTTTTCACCCGATGCCAGTTCTTCGGCTTCATACACCTTATCGATGTCGGTGATGCCCATCTCATTGAGGCGGGCAATGTTGCCTTCAACGGTGTAATCCGCCCACTCGGAGGTTTGGGCTACGGCTGGGTCATACACCAGTTGGCCCTGGAAGTGACCACCGAGGGCGCGCATGGCGGCGGCGGAAATCACGCCTTCGGGAGCAGCGCCAATGCCCATCAGGCAATGGGTGCCGCTGCCCGCGAAACCACAGGCAATGGCGGCTTGTACGTCGCCGTCGGAGATCGGCTTGACCCGGGCGCCGGTGGCGCGGATTTCAGCGATCAGGTCCTTGTGGCGGGCGCGGTCCATCACCACGATCACCAGCTCGCTGGCGGCCAGGCCCAGGCACTGGCTGAGGATGGCGATGTTTTCGGTGGCCGATTTACGGATGTCCACCTTGCCCTTAGCCGAGGGGGGCGCTGCCAGCTTCTTCATGTAGAAGTCGGGAGCATTGAACAAGCCACCGCGGTCGGAGGCTGCCAGCACGGCCATGGAGCCGTCCTGGTTGTTGGCGCAGAGGTTGGTGCCCTCGCAGGGATCCACGGCGAAATCGACGCCGGGACCGGTGCCGCTGCCGACTTCTTCACCGATGTAGAGCATCGGTGCTTCATCACGCTCGCCCTCACCGATGACGATGCGGCCTTTCATCTGAATGGCGCCCATGCGGGTGCGCATGGCCTCGACGGCGGCGGCATCCGCCTCGTCTTTCTGGCCGAGGCCGGTGAGCTTGGCCGAGGCGATGGCGGCCTGCTCAACGACCTCGAGAATTTCCTGGATAAGGGTGCGATCCACAGCAGTCCGGCGGGGTTTGGGGGCTTTGGCAGGGGGAGCGGCATTGCCGCGCCGCCAGAAGGGCGCTGGGCTGGTTGGGCTGACAGGGCCGATGGCAGCATCGGCTTGCAAGCTTGGACAGTTTTGGCGCAGCTTCCAGCAGCCGCAGGGCCTCTCGGGCTTTTAGCGCCGCTCACTGTATCAGTGGCAGCCAACCGAAATCTGGCCCGGCCAATTCCTACAATGGAAGCCCCTGTGCCCCGGTGGCCCCTCCATGAGCACCAAGCCCCTGGTGATCTCCCCGTCGATCCTTTCGGCCGATTTCTCCCGCCTTGGCGAGGACGTGCGTGCCGTTGACGAGGCTGGCGCTGACTGGATCCACGTGGATGTGATGGATGGCCGCTTCGTGCCCAACATCACGATTGGTCCCCTGATCGTCGAGGCCCTGCGCCCGGTCACGACCAAGCCCCTGGACGTGCACCTGATGATCGTTGAGCCAGAGCGCTACGTGGCTGACTTCGCCAAGGCTGGCGCCGACATCATCAGTGTCCAGGTCGAGGCCTGCACCCACCTGCACCGCAACCTGGCCCAGATCAAGGACCTCGGCAAGCTGGCCGGCGCCGTGCTGAACCCCGGCACGCCCCTCGACACGCTCGAGTATTGCCTCGAGCTCTGTGATCTGGTGCTGATCATGAGTGTCAACCCCGGTTTCGGCGGCCAGAGCTTCATTCCCTCCCAGGTGCAGAAGATCGCAGCCCTGCGCCGCATGTGCGATGAGCGCGGCCTCGATCCCTGGATCGAAGTGGACGGAGGCATCAAGGGCAGCAATGCCTGGCAAGTGATCGAAGCCGGCGCCAATGCAATCGTGTCTGGCTCGGGCGTGTTCAACCAGCCCAGTTACGCCGAGGCGATCACCGGCATTCGCAACAGCCGCCGGCCCGTGGCAGTCGCCGCCTAACCATCTCCTGGCTGGACATCGGCTGGAGACCACCAATGTGCGGCTCTAGCGCTGCATCTCCAACCAAAAGCCCCGGCAGCCCTAAAGGGTTGCCGGGGCTTTTTTTATTCAAAGGGCCAGGCCAGCCGCCTAGCTATCGAAGAACCAGCCGTAGCTGTGTAGGCCGATGCCGAGGAGGTTGACGCCGATGTAGCAAACGCAGATCACTACCAGGCCGGCCACGGCCACCAGGGCGGGCCGGCGCCCTTGCCAGCCCCGGCTCAGGCGGGTGTGCAGGTAGGCGGCGTAGACCAACCAGCAGATCAGGGCCCAGGTTTCCTTGGGGTCCCAACTCCACCAGCTGCCCCACGCCTCATTCGCCCAAACGGCCCCGCTAACGATTCCCACGGACAGCAGCAGGAAGCCCACGGTGATGGTGCGATAGCTGAGGCTGTCCAGCTGTTCGCTGACGCCCATGGCGGCGCTCTGCAGGCTCAGGGCTGGGCCTGGTCCCCCTGCGGTGCTGGCAGCCATCACGCCCTGGCGATAGCCGCCGCTGCCGATCGAGCTGCTGCGCACCTCCAAGGCCTGGCCCCGGTCGGTGAACAGCACCGCCATCGAGAGCAGGGAGCCCACCAGCAGGGCGGCATAGCTCACCATGATCACGCTGACGTGCATCACCAGCCAGCTGGAGCGCAGGGCCGGCACCAGCGGTGAGGCGGCCTGGAGCTGGTCGGGCAGGGCGAAGCTGGCAAAGGCCACACAACCCAGGCCCATGGGGGTGGCCGAGGCAGGCACCAGGGCCGAAGGCCAGGAGCGCTCCACCAGGAGTTGGGTAAGGGTGCAGGCCCAGGCGAGGAAGCAGAGGGATTCGTAGAGGTTGCTGATCGGGAAATGGCCCGATTGCCACCAGCGCAACACCAGCTGGGCCGTGAGGGCCAGGTTGGCGCTGGCCACCAGGACGCGGACCAGGCCGCTATTGGCTGTTTGTTGAGGCACGCCAGTTTTCTGGCCTTGGCCATCGGCTTGGGCTAGAGACGTGCTCAGGCCCCAGAAGGCAATGGGCAGGGCAAGCAGCAACAAGGCAAAGGCGGCCAAGCCCAGGCCAAGTACCGGGTCGGTCAGGGAGATGGGCAACGCTCGAGCGCAAGGTCAGTGACAGCCAGTCTGGCAAGCCATGGCCGGGCTGAGGGTGTGAACGGGCTTAACGGCTGGCCTGACGTAACAGCAGCAGGCCGCCGCCCAGACCAATCCACACCGGCATCCAGGCCGCCAGAATCGGAAAAAGGGTGCCCTTAACCCCTAGGGAACTGAAGATGAACGACATCAGGTAATAGCCAAAAATCAGCAGCACACTGATGCCAAATCCCTGGCTGCGGCTTGTGCGCGAATTGGGTCTCACCCCCAGGCTGCTGCCAATCAGGCCAAAGACCAGGCTGATAAAGGGGAAGGCAAATTTTTCCTGGATGCGCACCCGCATGCGCCGCGCCTCCTTTTGATCACCGGCCTGCTCAAGCAACTGCTCGGCCCTGATCGCCTGGGCCGCAGTCATTTCTTCGGCATTGGTGGGTAGCTTCGCCACCTGGATAGGGGCAGAAGTAAAGGGATAGTAGTAGCGATCAAACTGGGCAGAGGTGGTGGTGTTGTCACCAGGGTTGAGATTAACGATGCGGCCATTGAGAAATTTCCAGAGGCTGCGTTTCTCATCCCAAATTCCTTTCTCGGCCGTCATGATCTGCTGCTGGCCCTGATGGGAGAAATCCAAAACGGTGACATCCAGCATCACCCCTTCGCGAAATTCCCTTGCATAAAACAGCTGGGCCAAGCCCTCCTGGGCAGGGGCCCCGGGATCGCTGGCCTGAATCGAGCCAAAGCGGGAATACACCACATCCTTGCCCCGCTCCGAGGAGAGGGCACGACCGAGGGCTCGATCAAAGGTGATCGAGGCGGCCAGGTTGGCCCGGGGCACGATCACGTCGTTGAACACAAAAGTGAGGCCACTCATCAGCCCCGCCACCACCAGGGCAGGCAGCACCATGCGCCAGGTGGCGACGCCAATGCTGCGCAGGGCCGTGAGTTCACTGGTGCTGGAGAGCCGGCTGTAGGCCAGCAGGGTGGCCATCAAGGTGGCCATCGGAAAGGACAGCACCAGGAAGCTCGGCAGCCGCAACATCAGCACCTGAAAGGCGGCCATGACGGGCAGGCCCGATTCGGCAACCCGGCGCACCAGCTCAAACACCACCCCCACCGACAGGGAGACCGTGGTGAAGGCCGCCACGCCGAACAGCAAGGGACCAAGCAATTCGCCGGCGAGCCAGCGATCCATCAGCGGCAGCTGGCTCCATTGGCGTTGGACCCGGCGGGGTAGGAGCCCTAGGGCCTTGACCATCGACTCCAGGCCGGCGAGGGGTTGCTGCGGTTTGGCAAAATCGGAGAGGCTGCGTCTTGGTTCGCCTGGGTCTGAACCGCCTGGATTCGACCTGGTTTGGTTAGTGGTGGCTCGGGTCATAGCCGGAAGCCCTCGCCGAGATAGTGGCGGCGAACCATAGGATCGGCGGCCAGCTGCTCGGAACTGCCGGCCGCCAGGATGCTGCCGTCGGTGAGGATGTAGGCCCGATCGGTGATCGCCAGGGTTTCGCGCACGTTGTGGTCGGTGATGAATACCCCCATGCCCCGTTGGCGCAGGCTGCCGATCAGGTCTTGGAGGTCGGACACGGCCAGGGGATCGACCCCGGCAAAAGGTTCGTCCAGTAGCAGATAGCGGGGCCCTTGAACCCCGACAGCCAGGGCCCGGGCCACCTCGCAACGCCGCCGCTCGCCGCCGGAGAGCTGGTAGCCGAGGCGATGCACGAAGGCGCCTAGTTGGAATTCCTCGACCAGCTGGTCGAGGCGAGAGCGGCGCTGGCTCTGGCCAACACCGCTCTGCTGCAGGGCCAGGCTGAGGTTGTCCCGCACGCTCAGCTGGCGGAAGACGCTGGCTTCCTGGGGCAGATAACCGATGCCCAGCCGGGCCCTCTGGGGCATGGGCAGGGTCTGGACCTGCAGGCCGTCGAGCAGCACCGTGCCTGCATCGGGGCGCAGTAAGCCGGTGACCAGGTTGAAGGTGGTGGTCTTGCCGGCGCCGTTGGGCCCGAGTAAACCCACCACCTCCCCTGCCCGGAGATCAAGGCTCACCCCCTTGACCAACGGCCGACCCGCGATGGTGAGGGTCACCTGGTGGAGGGACAGGCTCATGGGGCTACCACCACCGGGCCACCTGGCTGGCTCAACAAGCCGGCGGAGGCCCCAGCAGGGACCGACGGTGTTGCTGGCTTTGGGGTAGGGGTGAGGCGCAGGCGGCTGAACACCTGCAGGTTGGCGGCGGGCCGGGCCGTGATCCGTTCCGATCGCACGAGATAGGTCACCTGTTCGGCCCGCAGCAGGCTGCCATCCTGCTGAACAACATCAACGTCGCCACTGAGGACAACCCGCCCTTCGCGGCTGAAATATTGGGCCTGACGGGCCGTTGCCATGACGCCCTTATCCGGATAAAGGATGCGCACATTGCCGGTGGCCGTAATGACGCCAGTGGCCTGGTCGGCCCGTTGGAGATCCGATTCGATGCTGACAAGTCCCGTGGGAATTGCCGGGCGGCTGGGGCCCTGGCTGGGATTGACGGGGGCCAGCGGGGCGTTGGCGCTTGGACTGTCGCCTTGGGGCGTCAAAGCCCGGGCCTCGAGCGGCTGCGCTAAGGCCAGGGCGCCCCAGCCAAGGGCGACAACTAGCAAGGACAAGGGACGCCGCCAGCGCTGGGCTAGGGCCAATACTGCGTTCAACCCGGGAGCCATCGCCGCCATGACTTCCAATCTAGGCGTCAGCCCTGGGGCGACCCCAGCTGGGGCAAGGGGCCCTCGCCGGGTTCCAGGCCCTGTTGCAAGGCCTGGAGGCGGCGGCTGACGGCGGCCAGTAGGGGAGGCAACTCGAGGCCTAGGGCTTCGCTGCCATAGGGCTTGAGCCGGCCCAGACCTTCGCCCATCAACATGGTGGCGCCGCGGAAATTCTTCCGTTCCAGGTGAAGCTGGGCTACGGCGATCTGGAGCAGGCCTTGGAGAGCCTGGCGATCCGGGCCCTGGCACTGGTGCCAGAGGTCTTCGATCAGGTCATGGCAGGCATACCACTCGCCCCGGTTAAAGAGGGCAATCGCTTCGCCCAACTGGGGGTTTGCCCTCCAGTTGCCATCTCCTTGGGGGCCGTTCCCTGGCAGCGTTTGCTCGGATGGGTCTTCGGGCAAGTGGTCGCCTGGTGTGGCTTGGGCAGACTGCGGTTGAGGGGCCTTTGCCAAAACTTCTTCGATTAGACACAACAACGCCCGACCAGGCTGGGGGAACCCGGACAGGCGTTGCCGTTAGTTTGAAGGGCCGGTAAGACGGGCCCCTTAAGCATCAGCGCTTGGCGACCTTTTTGGAAGGTAGCTTGCGCAGGCGAATCGACTCGGGGGTGACCTCGAGCATTTCGTCGGGGCCGATGTATTCGAGGGCCCGCTCCAGGGTCATCTGCATCGGTGCTTGCAGGGTATCGAGCACCTCAGCGCCGGCCGAGCGGATGTTGGTGACCTGCTTCATCTTGCAGACATTGAGTTCGAGATCGGGCGGACGGTTGTGCTCGCCGACGATCATGCCTTTGTACACCTTGGTGCCCGGGGTGATGAAGAACTGGCCGCGATCTTCCGAGCCCTTGAGGGCATAGAAGGTGGCAGTTCCTTCCTCGAATGAGATCAGCACCCCATTACGGCGGGATTCGAGATCCCCCTGCATGCGGCGATAGTCGAGGAAGGAATGGCTCATGATTCCTTCGCCGCGGGTGGCGCGAATGAACTCACCCCGGAAGCCGATCAGGCCCCGGGAGGGCACCACGAATTCCAGCAGGGTGCGGTTATCGCTGGTGGTTTCCATGTTCTGCATCTCACCTTTGCGGATGCCGAGCTTCTCAATGCAGCCGCCTACTGATTCTTCAGGCACATCCATCACCAGCATTTCGAACGGCTCGCTAGGGGTGCCGTCGATCGTGCGGAAAATCACCTGGGGCTGGGATACCTGGAACTCGAAACCCTCGCGGCGCATCGTTTCAATCAGGATGCCGAGGTGCAGTTCGCCGCGGCCGCTGACCGAGAAGCGGTCGGGGGAATCGGTGTCTTCGACCCGCAAGGCGACGTTAGTGAGCAATTCCCGCTGCAGGCGATCCCGCAATTGGCGAGTTGTGACGAACTTGCCTTCCTTACCAGCAAAGGGGGAATCGTTGACGACGAAGGTCATCTGCAAGGTGGGCTCATCCACCTTGATCAGGGGCAGGGCCTCGGGGTGATCAGGGCAGGCGATCGTTTCACCGATATTCACCTCATCAAAGCCAGACACGGCCACTAGATCGCCGGCCCGGGCCTCATCGATTTCGATGCGAGCGAGCCCCTTGAAGCCAAGCAATTTGCTGACGCGGCCCCGTTTAATACTGCCGTCATCCCGGATCAGGGCGACGGTTTGGCCGTTGCGGATCGTACCGTTGTGGATTTTGCCGATCATAATCCGGCCCAGGAAATCGGAATAATCCAGGGTGGTCACCTGCATCTGCAGGGGCTTCTCCGGATCGCCGATGGGGGCGGGCACATGGCGCAGGATCGCGTCAAAGAGCGGCTTCATGTTGTCGCTCTCGATCGCCATGGTCGGCTTGGCGTAACCGCCCATGCCGCTACCAAACAAATAGGTGAAGTCGCATTGGTCGTCGTCGGCGCCCAATTCCAAGAATAGGTCAAGCACCTTGTCGACGGCCTGTTCGGGATCGACGCGGGCCCGGTCAATCTTGTTGATGAAGACGATCGGCCGCAGACCCTTTTCCAAGGCCTTCTTGAGCACGAAACGGGTCTGGGGCATGGGCCCCTCGTTGGCATCCACGATCAGCAGGCAGCCATCCACCATGCCGAGTACCCGCTCCACTTCACCACCGAAATCGGAGTGGCCAGGAGTATCAACAATATTGATACGGATGCCGTTGTAATCAACCGCCGTATTCTTAGAGAGGATCGTGATGCCGCGCTCACGCTCAAGGTCGTTGGAATCCATCACGCAGGTGGGCACGGCCTCACCATCGCGGAAGATGCCGGACTGGCTTAGCAGGGCATCGACCAGGGTGGTTTTGCCGTGGTCAACGTGGGCAATGATCGCAATATTGCGAATCGGGGCGCCCTTGTGTTCGCCGCTCATGGTGGATCTCTCGGTAAGGCTTGATGGAATCTGACGAAACCCGGGTGGGGTGTTGTCGGTGGTTTGGGATCGGAACGGCAACACCCGAGCGGGACGCTCGAGCTGCGACGGCAAGCGTCGCTGGGGATGGGCCGGAGCCGGCCGATCAGACAACCCCGTGGCTGCTGGTCTGATTAATCCATGCTATCTCAGTGCTCTAGCCGCTCCTTCGGTTCAAGCTGCCACAGCTGCCGGCCGGAGCGCTGGCCGGCTAGGGCCTGGCCTCGGCCCCGGCCTGGGCTTGCGTTTCAAAGGGGTGTAGCGGCAGCCCAGGTCAGCCCGCAGCGGCAATCGATCTGGCCGTGGCCCTCGCAGAGGAAGGCGCAAAACAGGCAATGCTCCATGGGGAAGAGCCGTATGTGCTGGTGCAGGGTCAGTTCGACCCGCCCCGGCGGGTAGCCGCCCACCAGATTGAGCCGCTGCTCGAAGGCCAGTTCATGGCTGGCGGTAATCCGATCCAGGTCCAGTGTTCATCGGCACGGCAGATGCGTTGGTCCGCAGACCCGGGTGGTGGCAGTGTCCTGGGGGCTCGACGCCAGGGTTTGGGGCAAAAGCGTCTCCAGGGCTTGCCGATCTGCTGGCACCGATCGGCAAGCCCATCTCCAGCTTTTAGGGGCACGGCTACTGCCAGCACCAGCCAGGCTCCGGCCACGATCCGTTCCAGGCGCCCTATCCAGATGCGAAGTTGAGGTCAGGGGGCTAGCCGGTGGGCCGGTTCAAACAGCGTTAGGGCCTCAGCAGAGCCTTCAAAACGCCAATGCCAGGGCTCGTAGTTCACGCCTTGGGAGTTGCCCGCCGGAAAGGAGAGTCCGAAGTGGTATCGGTTGGCGTTCTGCACCAGCCAGGCAAAGGCTGGGGTGCCCTCGAAGCTCTGGCTCAGGTTCGTGCCAACGCTGCGGCCATCGCCAATATCCAAGGCATAGCCGGTGCTGTGTTCAGAGAAGCCGGGGGGGGCGCTCACCCGGGCCCGCTGCTCGGCGCTCTGGTTACGCTCCGATCCCACATCAAAAAACAGGTGTTTCTGCAGCGAAATCGAACGGAAGCCACTCAGCAGCACCAGGGACACCCCATCGGCGGCGGCGGCCCGCTGCATGGCCAAGAACTCCTCGGCGGCCTCCCGGTGCAGGGCAATGCCTGGGGCCGCATCGACCAGGTCCCTAGATGGGGTCTCGGGATAGGGAAAGTGACCTAGAAGCCGGCCATCGAGGCCCTGGCGCACATTCAGTCCCCGTACCGGCGGTGGTGCCAACTGGCGTTGAATGGGATCGCGGAATAGCCAGATCAAACCACCCGTGCCGGCAAGCAACAAACTTGCCGTTAGTAGGGACTGGCGAAATCGGAAGCGGCGCTGCGGTTTCACCAACTGGGTGCGGCGCGCCACCGGGATGTCCAGTCCGCCAGATTCCTTGGCCCCAACATTGACAGGTTTGGAGGGACGGGAGCTGGAGGGGGGGGTGCGCACGGCAAGCAGCTTGGCAGGCAACCCGGAGGGGTCTCAAAAGCTTGTATTAATAGTAAGACGAAAGGCCAAGGAGCCAGCGGCGGCCGGGCCTACGGTGTTAGCTTCTGGCCATGATGCTTTCCGGGAAACCGGTTTCAAAATGTTGCGTGTCGCAGTAGTGGGCGGCGGCCCGAGCGGTTCGTGTGCTGCAGAGGTGCTTGCCAAGGCCGGGATTGAAACCTGGATTTTCGAGCGAAAACTCGATAATGCCAAACCCTGCGGCGGCGCCATTCCCCTTTGCATGGTGGAGGAGTTTGATCTGCCGGACTCGATCATTGATCGGAAAGTTCGCAATATGAAAATGATTTCCCCCTCCAATCGCGAGGTGGACATTAATCTTGAAAATCAGGACGAATACATCGGCATGTGTCGCCGCGAGGTGATGGATGCCTATTTGCGCGACCGGGCTGCAGGTGTGGGGGCCAATCTGATCAATGGCCTGGTTACCAAAATTGATACCGGCAGCAAGCGCCAAGGCCCCTATACGCTCCACTACACCGATTACAGCGCCGGTGAAGCCACTGGCGTTCCCAAGGAATTGGCTGTGGATCTGATCATTGGCGCCGACGGTGCCAATAGCCGCGTCGCTAAGGCGATGGATGCCGGAGATTATAATGTGGCGATTGCTTTCCAAGAGCGGATCAAGCTGCCACCAGAAGAGATGAAGTATTACGAAAGCTTGGCCGAAATGTATGTGGGCACTGATGTATCTCCCGATTTCTACGCCTGGGTGTTCCCCAAATACGACCACGTAGCCGTAGGCACAGGCACGATGCAGCAGAACCAATCCCTGATTAAGGGCCTGCAGGAGGGCATCCGGGAACGGGCCAAAAAGCGCCTGCTCAATGGCGAAGTGATCAAGGTTGAGGCCCACCCGATCCCCGAGCATCCCCGTCCCCGTCGGGTGGTGGGTCGCATGGCCCTGGTGGGTGATGCCGCCGGCTATGTCACCAAGAGCTCGGGTGAGGGTATCTATTTTGCCGCCAAGAGTGGCCGCATGTGCGCAGAGCAGATCGTGGTGGCTAGCAAGCAGGGTCAAACCATTCCTACTGAAGCCGATCTCAAGGTCTACATCAAGAAGTGGGATCGCAAATATGGCGCCACCTACAAGGTGCTGGAGCTGCTGCAAAATATCTTCTACCGCAATGATGCGGCCCGCGAAGCTTTTGTGGAGATGTGCGATGACAAGGATGTGCAGCGACTCACCTTTGACAGCTACCTCTACAAGCGGGTGGTGATGATGAACCCCTGGCAACAGCTAAAGCTCACCTTCATGACGCTCGGCTCTGTGCTGCGCGGTAACGCCCTAGCCCCCGCCAGCTACAAGCCAGTCGATAGTGCTGTGCGCAGTGATGAGGAAGCCAATGCCATGTTGGCGGTGCGTTCAATCACCGGCGGCATCAAGGTCAAGGGCGATCGCAACCGCGCTGCTGCCAATGGCGTTGCATCGGCCCCCCCTGCCCCTGACGCATCGAGTTCAAAGCCAGAACCAGCCCTTAGCGGTCGCTGATCAGCGAGCAGATCAGGGTCAATAAGCCATCCAGTTGGCCCAGCCCCATTCCCTTAGAACGGGGCTGTTGTGAACTGGGCCCATGAAGGACAAGTGCTGGGTGTGGTTCAAGGGAACTGCCAGCTGGCGGCCTGGTTTTGTGGCCTCGCCTTCGCCTAAGCCAGGCCACGTTTTGGTGGAGTCCATGGAGTTTGTGCCCTGCACCCTGCCCCTATGGCGGGTGGCCTACAAAGAGCCAGCTGACCTGGAACAGGGACCAGTGGTGCCCCCGGGGGCCGTTTGGAAGGCTTGAGCTCCCAACCGGCCCCGTGAAATCTTGCGGGCTCGAACAGTCGGCATCTGCCCCCCCCTCCCGGCGTGTCCCCAAAGCCAACGTTCTCGAACCTCCCGTCGATCCGACTCCAGGGCTCCGGGGCCGGTTCCCGGGACTCTTGGTAGGGGTAGGGGAGTCATGAACCTGGGGCTGACTCGGCTGCGCTCCTAGGGATCAATCGTTTGGTTTCGGGGCCACTGGCTGCAGCCGCCGCTCCACCTGCAGAAAGACCAGCCAGGCCAGGCCAGCGCCGATGCCCCCGGTCCAGTCGCTCCGCAGAAGTGCCAGGATCGAGAACGTGCTGGCGGCGATGCGCAGGCCCCGCAGGCCAAAACGGCCCACAGATTGCAGACGGTTTGGCATCGACTCGGGGGACATCGGCAGAGGGGGGAGTGGGT
>JAEMQZ010000010.1 GCA_016463595.1 Synechococcales cyanobacterium SupBloom_Metag_052
CAGCCAGTCCGGCGCCGATGGCTGGCGTTGATAGCGAAGCACTGGAATGGGCCCGCCAGGCCTACGCCCGCCTCAAGGCCCAGCAGGAAGCCAACCGCCAGCAGGCCCCCGTCCCTTCCCCTGAACCCGCTCCCCAGCAGGAGCCGGCCCAGGACTCCCAGCCTTCCGAGCCCGCCCAGGCAGCAGAGGTCCCGATAGGGCAGCCTGCCGCCAGTCCGGGGCAGGGGTTGTCTTTGCTGGAGCAGGCCGCGGCCCAGCGGGCCGAACGCCAGCGGCAGTTGCTCGCCCTTGCCATCGAGGAACCGGCCCCCCAGGTGCCCCCAGGTGGGTCATCCGACCCTTCTGACCCTGGCACTTGGGGCGCCACCATCGCCGGCTCAGGGCCCGTTGGGGCCCCCGCTCCGGCCCCCCAGACCCTGGCCACCGGGGGTGATGCCGAACCCCAGCTGGGTGCCTTTGATGCCGATTTCACCTGGTCAGCTGAGGTGCTGGCGGCCCAGGGCCGCCGCCTCGACCAGGTGTCCCTCGAGGAAATTGATTGGCTCGGCCGGTTGCGCCGCGGCCTCGAGAAAACCCGCCGCAATTTCGTCACCCAGCTGCTCACCAACTTGGGCGACGATCCGCTCACGCCGGAGGCGCTGGACGAGCTGGAAACCCTGTTGTTGCGCGCCGATGTCGGCGTCAAGGCCACGGACCAAGCCCTGGGGGCCCTGCGCGAGCGCCTCAATGTGGAGGTGGTGGATCCCAGCGAAGGCATTCGCTTCCTTAAGGACCAGCTCAAGGAGTTGCTTGAGGCGCCGATTCGCGCCAGTGGCAGTGCCCTGCTCGCCCCCCAGCGCGACCGGCTCAACGTCTGGTTGCTGGTGGGGGTGAATGGGGTCGGCAAAACCACCACCCTGGGCAAGCTGGCCAACCTGGCCACCCGCAGTGGCTACAGCTGCCTGATCGCCGCTGCCGACACCTTTAGGGCCGCGGCCGTTGAGCAGGTACGGGTCTGGGGCGACCGCAGTGGGGTCACGGTCGTGTCCAATCCCTCGGCCAATGCCGATCCGGCGGCGGTGGTGTTCGATGCGATCGGCGCCGCCCAATCCAAGGGTCTCGACCTCGTGCTGGTGGACACGGCCGGACGCCTGCAAACCAAGCACAACTTGATGGAAGAACTGGCCAAGGTGCGTCGCATTGTCGATCGCCTGGCCCCCGAGGCGGCCGTGGAATCGCTGTTGGTGCTCGATGCCAGCCAGGGTCAGAACGGCCTGCGCCAGGCCATGGCCTTTGCCAAGGCGGCCGGCCTTACCGGTGTGGTGCTCACCAAGCTCGATGGCAGCGCCCGCGGCGGGGTGGCTCTCGCCGTGGCGTCGGAAGCGGGGCTGCCGATCCGGTTCATCGGCGCGGGTGAGGGTATCCGTGATCTGCGCCCGTTTAACAGCTTCGAGTTCGTCGAAGCGTTGCTGGACGGTTAAGCGTTGATCGGCCCGAATCGCTCCCAGGGCCGGGACAAATTTGGCACCACTGCTACCTTGCGGGTCCCATTGCGGCCCCCCCTTGGGCAGCAAGCCGTCGCGGATTCAACCCCCGCCCCAGTCCCTGCCCCCAACGGCTTCGGCAACGGCCTCCCAGCGCCAGCTGTTCGACAGCCTCAGCCGGGAGCAACGCCGCAACCAGGAGCTGCTGGCGTCCTTGGCCTTTGCCCTGCGCAGTTTCACCAACCTCAACCGCTTCCTGGAGCTAGTGCCCCTGGTGGCAGCTCGCTTGATGGAGGCGGAGGGGGCCCTGCTGCTGCCCTTCCATGCCAATGGTCAGCTGTGGCGTGACCACTTCCAGGGCACCCCCTCCCAACGCAGTCGGGACGTGCTCCGCCAGCTGGCCGGCTTAAACGACGCCAGCCTGTTGGCATCGGCGGGTGAGGCCGGCCTGGTGGCCCACCTGGATCAGGTGGTGGCCCAGCATTGGGGGGAGGGTGCTGTGGTGGGCACCTCGGTGGTGGCCCGCAGACGCCAACGGGGACGTCTCTACGTGTTCGGCCCAGCCGGGGGAGCGGGGTGGAGCGATGGGCACCGCCGCCATGGCCAGCTGGTGGCCGACCTCACCGGGGTGGCGCTGGAAAGCGACGCCTTGTGGCAGGAACGGCGCCGCCATGAACGCCTCGATCGCCAGCTCAGCACCGGCGCCGAGATCCAGGCCCAGCTGCTGCCGGACCACTGCCCGGTGATCGAGGGGGTGGAATTGGCGGCCCGCTGCCGGCCGGCCTACCTGGTGGGCGGCGATTACTACGACTTCATCCCCACCCGGCCCCAGCTCCAGGGCCGTTGCCGCGAGCAGGGGCCCTGGGCCCTGGTGATGGGCGATGTGATGGGCAAGGGTGTGCCCGCCGGCCTACTGATGACCCTGCTGCGGGGCATGTTGCGGGCCGAGGTGCGCACGGGGCTGCCCCCCGATCGCATCCTCCACGACCTCAACCAACTGGCCCAGGAGGATCTGGCCCACTCCCACCGCTTCGTCACCCTCTTCTATTCCGACTTTGATCCGGCCAGCCGCCTGCTGCGGTACGCCAATGCGGCCCATAATCCGCCCCTGGTCTGGCGGCGCCAGGGCCAGCAGGTGGAGCGGCTCGATGCCCCCGGTCTGTTGATTGGCTTAGAGAAGGAGGCCGATTACGGCTGTGAGCAAACCGTGCTGGAGCCTGGCGACGTTTTGCTCTGCTACACCGATGGGGTCACCGAAGCTGCCGGCATCAGCGGCGAGCGCTTCGAGGAGCAGCGGCTGCTGAGCTGCCTACAGGAGGCCTGCCGCGCCGGCTTGGGGGCCCAGGCGATCTTGGACCAGCTCTTTGCCCGCCTCGATCGCTTCGTTGGCAGTGATCGCTCCCTGGAGGATGACGCGTCGCTGGTGGTGCTCAAGGTGAAGGAGCACCCCAAGCTGGCCAGCCTGCCAAGCTGAGCGGTTGCGGCATCCAGGCCCGATGGCAGCCCCCAATTCCGAGATCGTCCCCGGCCCTGAATCCCTTAGCCCTGAATCCCATGGCGCTGGTCCCCCTGGTGGGGTCACCGGCGGTGGGGCTGCGGGCTGGAGCGACCGCTTTGAGGAGGGGCTCCACCCGGCGATCGAGCGCTTCAATGCCTCAATCGGCTTCGACATCGAGCTGCTGCAGCAGGATCTCGACGGCTCGATCGCCCACGCCACCATGCTGGGCAGCTGTGGAGTGATCACTGTTGCCGAAGCCCAGCAGCTGGTGGCTGGGTTGGAGCAGGTGCGCCAGGAGGCTGCGGCCGGCGACTTTCGCCCCGGCCTGGAGGCCGAGGACGTGCACTTTGCGGTGGAGCGGCGCCTGATTGAGCTGCTTGGACCCGTCGGCAAGACCCTGCACACGGGCCGCAGCCGCAACGACCAGGTGGGCACGGATCTGCGCCTCTGGTTGCGCCAGAAGGTCGACCTGATTGATGGTTCCCTGCTGCGCTTTGAGCGGGCTTTGCTGGCCCAGGCCGAGGCCCAGGCCGACACCCTGATTCCCGGCTACACCCACCTGCAACGGGCCCAGCCGGTCTGCCTGGCCCACCACCTGCTCGCCTATGTGGAGATGGCTGAACGGGACCGGGGTCGCCTGCGGGACCTGCGCCATCGGCTGAATACCTGCCCCTTGGGCGCGGCGGCCCTGGCCGGTACACCGGTGCCAATCGATCGACGCCAGACCGCGGCGGCCCTGGGCTTCGAGACGGTTTACGCCAACAGCCTGGATGCCGTTAGTGATCGGGATTTCGCGGTGGAATTCTGCGCCGCCGCCAGCTTGATCATGGTGCATCTCAGCCGCCTGGCCGAGGAGGTGATTCTCTGGGCAAGTGAGGAGTTCGCCTTTATCCGCCTCACCGATCGCTGCGCCACCGGCAGCAGCTTGATGCCCCAGAAAAAGAACCCCGATGTGCCCGAGTTGGTGCGCGGCAAGTGTGGCCGGGTCTTCGGCCACCTGCAGGGGCTGCTGGTGATGATTAAGGGCCTGCCGCTTGCCTACAACAAGGATTTCCAGGAAGACAAGGAAGCCCTGTTCGACACCGTGCGCACCAGCCTGGATTGTCTCGAGGCCATGGCCATCCTGCTGGAGGAGGGCATCAGCTTTCGGCCTGAGCGGCTGGAGGCTGCGGTGGGATCCGATTTCTCCAATGCCACCGATGTGGCCGACTATCTAGTGACCAAGGGGGTGCCCTTCCGCGAGGCCTATCAGCTGGTGGGCGGTCTGGTGAAAACCTGCCTCAAGGAGGGTCTCCTGCTGCGGGACTTGCCCCTGGAGCGCTGGCAGCAGCTCCATCCCGCCTTTGACCAGGCCATCTATGCGGCCATCGCCCCCCGCCAGGTGGTGGCGGCCCGCCGCAGTGAGGGCGGCACCGGCTTTGATCAGGTGAAGCTCCAGCTGGCCCGCACCCGCAGCCGCCTCTACGGCTGAGCAAGGTTGGATCCTGGTTCCCTGCGGGCCAGGAGCGGAGGCCAGTCCTGGAAGCCGGCTGGGCCGATTGGGCCCTAGGGCCCAATCGGATTGCATCGCCGGGTTTAGATTTGGCCGGTTGGATCTCTGCCTTTTGGCCCCCTAGGCCTGTGAGCATTTTTGTTGGCAACCTTCCCTTCCGCGCGGAACAGGAAGACATCGCTGAATTGTTTGCCCCCTTTGGAGAGGTGTCGAACTGTTCTCTCCCCCTCGAACGGGAAACGGGCCGCAAGCGCGGCTTTGCCTTTGTCGAGATGGCTGATGTCGAGAGTGAAGGCCGGGCGATCGAGGCCCTCCAGGGCACCGAGCTGATGGGTCGCCCCCTGCGGATCAATAAGGCCGAACCCAAGGGAGCTGCTGCGCCGCGCCGCGCCCCAGGCGGTGGCGGTGGTTATGGCGGTGGCGGTTACGGAGCTGGCGGTTATGGAGGCGGTGCTTCCGCAGGTGGTGGCGGCTACGGCGGGGGCGCCCCGGCTGGTGGCTACGGCGGCGGTGGTGCCGAGTCCGAACGGTCCTCCGGTGCCAACGGTTGGGAAGATCGCAGCTACGGCGGCGGTGACAGTTTTGGTGAGGGTCGCAGCCGGCGCCGGCGCAGCTCCCAGTCCGACCCCCATGGCGGCAACGACGACTACGGCGGCGCCGAGGTCTGATCTCCTGGCTTGGGCCTGGCTTAAAGGCCCTGGGCTTCTAGCTCCTGGGCGGCTGTTTCCAGCACGATTGCCCCGGCGCTGCGGGCGCCGGCGGCCTCGCCAAGGCGCCGGCGCCAGTGCCGGGCCCCGCTCACCCCTTCCACCACCTGTACCAGGTGCCGGGCGATCGGCCAGAGGCGCCCGCCTGCCTCACACCAGCGCTGGGCATAGGGCACCAGGCCCCGCACCACGCTCGAAGCACTGGCCAGGGGGGAAGCCCCGTCGCCAAACAGGTCCCGGTCGACCGGGGCCCAGCGCAGGGGATGGCTGTAGGCGGCCCGGCCCACCATCACCGCATCCACAAGCTCCAGCTGGCGCTGGCAGGCGGCCAAATCCCCTAGGCCGCCGTTGAGTTCGACCTGCAGCTGGGGCCGCTCCTGTTTGAGCTGGTGCACCAGCTCGTACCGCAGGGGCGGCACGCTGCGGTTTTGTTTGGGGTCGAGGCCCTCGAGCCAGGCCTTGCGGGCGTGCACGCTGAAGCGGCAGGCCCCGGCGGCAGCCACGGTGTCAACGAAGTCGAGCAGTTCGGCGTAGGAATCGCGCGCATCGATGCCGATCCGATGTTTCACGCTCACCGGCAGGCCTGAGGCGGCGGCCATGGCGGCAATGCAGTCGGCGACCCGGGCCGGTTCCGCCATTAGGCAGGCACCGAAGCGGCCTTTTTGCACCTTCTCGCTGGGACAGCCCACGTTGAAGTTGACCTCGTCATAGCCCCAGGCCGCCGCTAGGCGGGCCGCGGCTGCCAGTAGCCCAGGATCGTCGCCACCCAACTGCAGGGCCAGGGGTTTTTCAACGGGATCGAAGCCGAGCAGGCGTTCCAGGCGGTCTTGCTGGCCTGGCTTGTCGCAGTGGTGGATGGCCTGGGCCACCACCATTTCGCTGTAGAGCAGGCTGCGGCGCGTGATCTGACGCATCAGCACCCGGAAGTGCCGATCGGTGTAGTCCAGCATTGGCGCCACACTGAAGCGGTAGGACGGCACCGCGGTGGACGGAACCTCCGTGGGGTCGTGCTGGTTGGGCCCATTTGCCATCTCCCCATGCTGCCCCCTGCCTTGCCCCAGGCCGACACCCAGTCCGACGTCGCGCCCGAGCCTGGAGCCGAGTCGTCCGGCCTACGGGCCTGGGACCTGGTGGTGGCCGGCGGCGGACCGGCCGGCTTCATGGCGGCGATCACGGCTGCGGAGGCAGGTGTGCGGCAGGTGGTGCTGCTCGAATCCACCCCCACGCCCCTGGGCAAGGTGTTAATCAGTGGCGGTGGCCGCTGCAATGTCACCCATGCCGACTGGGACCCCCGCAGCCTGGTGGGCCATTACCCGCGGGGGGGAAAGGCCCTGCTCGGGCCCTTCAGCCGCTTTGCTACCGGCGACACGGTGGCCTGGTTTGCCGAGCGGGGCCTCTCCCTGGTGGAAGAAGATGACGGCCGCCTGTTCCCCACCAGTAACCGGGCCAGTTCGGTGGCGGCCAGCCTGCGCAACGCCGCCCTGGCCGCGGGGGTAACCCTGCGCACGGCGGTGGCCCTCCAGGCTGCCGAGCCCCTGCCGGCGGGGGGCTTTCGGCTGGCCCTGCGGGCTGGTGGAGGGGTGTTGGAACAGCTGGAGACCCGCCAGTTGGTGCTCGCAACCGGCAGCCACCCCAGTGGCCGGCGCTTGGCGGCGGACCTGGGCCATGGGCTGGTGCCGCCGGTGCCCTCCCTGTTCACCCTGGCCCTGGCCGGGGGGGGGATGGGCGAGCTGGCAGGCCTGGTGATGGATCCGGTGGGGTTGAGCCTGGAGTTGGCGGAGGGCCGGTTTCGCCAGTCTGGTCCGGTGCTGTTCACCCACCGGGGCCTGAGTGGCCCGGCGGTGTTAAGGCTCACGGCCTTTGCGGCCCGCAGTCTCAAGGCGGTGGCCTACCGCTGCGAGCTGGGCGTGGATTGGAGCGGCGGCCGCTCCCAGGCGGATCTCGAAGCCCTGTTTGCCAGCCTGCGCAGCGACCAGGCCCGCAAACAGCTCGGGGCCTGGCGGCCCTGGCCAGAGTTGGCCCGGCGTCTTTGGACGGTGCTGTTGGAGCAGCAGGCCGTCGATCCCCAGCAGCGCTGGGCTGATCTGAGTCGGCCGCAACAACAGCGCCTGATCCAGGCCCTACGCGCCAGCCGTTATCAGGTCAGCGGCCGCGGCCCCTTCGGCGAGGAATTTGTCACCGCCGGTGGGGTACCCCTGAAGGAGTTGAACCTGGCCACGATGGCTAGTCGCAAGCAGGCCGGTTTGTATTTGGTCGGAGAACTGCTGGATGTGGATGGGGTGACTGGCGGCTTCAACTTCCAACATTGTTGGACCTCCGGCTGGCTGGCTGGACGGGCGATTGCAGCAACAGCCGATCCCAGGCAGGCTAGCTAATGTTTTGAAAAACACTGAACATCGGAAGATACATTGCCACCAGGATTGCCCCCACAATTCCACCGACCAACACGATCATGGCCGGTTCGAGCATGGCCGTGAGATTTTTGACAATCAGACCGACTTCTTCTTCGTAAAAATCGGCCACCTTGGAGAGCATGGCGTCCATTTCACCAGTCTCTTCGCCAATGGCCAACATACTCAAGGCCATGTCAGGGAAGATTTGTTTGCTAAGCAAACTTTTGCTGAGGCTGATGCCCTCCTGTACATCATTTCTTGCCCGGTCCAGGGCTTCCTGAACGGCCGCATTGCCCGACGTTTGTTTGAGAATTTCTAGGGCCTGAAGAATCGGCACACCGGCCCGGCTTAGGGCGCTATAGGTACGGCAGAACTGGGCGGTGGCGCTTTTGAGGATTAGGTCACCGAAGAGGGGAATCTTCAAAAGAACCCTATCCACGCCCATGCGGCCCACGGGTGTAGCGTAATAACGGGAAAAGAGAAAAACTGCTAAGGCAATAACAGCTATTATGGGCAGCATGTATTCGGGTGAACGCAGAAAGCCGCTTAGATCAACAAGCATCTGGGTAAAGGCGGGCAGCTCGGCGCCAAGGCTTTTAAAAATATCAGCAAATTGCGGAATAATGAAAATCGTCATTCCCAGAAAAACAGCAATAGCGATGAATAAAACTGCGACCGGATAGCCCAGGGCACCCTTGATCTGGTTCTGGAGTTTGGCAACATCTTCCTGCAATTTGGCCAGACGCCGCAAGGTCTCATCGAGTACACCGCCGGCTTCGCCAGCTTCCACCATGGAGACCATCAGTCGGTCGAAAACCATGGGCCAGCGCCGCATGGCGCTGCCGAGGGTTGTCCCCTGGTTGACTTCGATGCAGATCGCGGTGAGAGCCCGTTTGAACAGGGGTTGGGTCTGCTGGCTGGCCAACATTTCCAGGCTCCTAACGATCGGTACCCCGGCATCAATTAGGGCTGCCATTTTGTTGGAAAACAGGGCCTTATCCCGCACCCCAGGGCGTTTTTCCAGCATCTTCGAGAGGCTTTGGCCCAGGTCTGTACGGGGCGCCTTCGCTTTGGTGGGTTTGCTGTTGGTGGGCTGGGGAACAATTGAGGTTGCAATTTTGCCGGAACGCCGCAGGTCTCGCTTGGCGAGGGCCATGCTCGCTGCCGTAACGTGAACTTCCTTTGTTTCGCCTTGGCGGTTCGTGTAGTTGGCGATGAAAACGGGCATGGCGCTCTGGCAGTCAGGTAAGACGTTGAAAAGCGTTAATGGCGGTAGGGGGCACCTAGGGCGTAGGCCGCAGAGTTGATAGCAGCCTAAGTGGCTTGCAGCATCCTACTTAATTCTTCGGGTTTGCTGGCTTTCGCCAGACCTTCTTTGGCGCTGATAATGTTTTTATTGACCAAGATGGATAGGGCTTTTTCAAGGGTCTGCATGCCAAGTTGCCCGCCTGTTTGCATCTGAGAATAGAGCTGGGCTGTTTTGCCTTCACGAATTAAATTGGCGATGGCTGGTGTATTGATCATGATTTCCTGGGCCAGCACCCGGGCGTATTGACCAGGTAAGGGATTAAGGGCCTGGCATAGGGTCTGGCAAAAGATTCCCACCAGGCTGCTGCTGAGTTGGGTGCGAACCTGATTCATTTGTTCAGCGGGGAACACATCGAGAATGCGGTCGATGGTCTGGTGTGCTGAGCTGGTGTGCAGGGTACCAAAGACAAGGTGGCCGGTTTCGGCAGCAGTGATCGCTAGTTGGATGGTTTCAAGGTCACGCATTTCTCCAATTAGGATCACATCGGGGTCTTCCCGCAAAGCCGCCCGTAGGGCTGCACTGAAACTCTTGGTGTCTTCGTTGATTTGCCGCTGATGAATCAGGCTGAGGTCATTGACATAGGTGAATTCGATCGGATCCTCGATGGTAAGAATATGTTCGGCCCTGCTGTGGTTGATGTGGTCCATCAAGGAGGCCAAGGTGGTGGTTTTCCCCGAGCCAGTGGGGCCGGTCACAAGAATCAGGCCCCTCGGTTTGCTGCAGGAGTCCACTACCACGGCCGGCAGGGCCAACTCTTCCGTGGTCGGAATATGGTTGCTGAGGGCGCGCAGGCAAGCGGCATAGGTGCCTCGTTGCCGGTAGGCATTAACGCGGAATCGGGCGATTCCCTTCAGTCCATAGGCACAGTCCAGTTCCCAGGTCTGCTCCAGTTGTTTGCGTTGGGAGTTGTTGACGAGCGAAAAAATTAATTGATTACAGTCCTGTTCTGTGAGCTTCTCTTCGCGCATGGGCGTCAGCCTTCCATTGAAACGTCCATAGGGGGGCTGGCCGACTGAGAGATGCAGGTCACTGCCACCCCCCTCCACCAGTTGGGTCATGAGGTCTTCGATCAGTAATTCCATGGCTGTAAATCCCGGTCAAGATGGTGGTGATTATCAATCAAATTAAAGTAATAAGCAACCCTTTTAGGCCGAATTATTGGGTGTTTGCCTGAGGGTCTAGTTTCGGGATTAATGCGACTGTCGTCCGGTGGTCGGACGACTAGTCATTTTCAGTCTAGTTCCTTGGCGTTAATTCCTTGGAGTTAAGCAGTAGGGGCATTCCAGCCATTCATCCTGCATACCGGCGCCACAGCCCTTGCAACTGATCGCGTGCAGGGCCTTGGCCTTGCGCTCCGATTCAAGACCGGTATCGGTGAGAATCATCCGGCCAACCTCTTCTAGGGTGGTGTGGCCATTGCGAACCAGGTCAAGTCCGTAGCCGAGTAGGGTTATCATGCCATTTTCTATGGCCAGACGGCGTATCTGCTCCGTGCTTGCTTCCAGGGAGATGGCAGCGGTTAAAGCATCATTGATACGCAGGACTTCGTAGACACCAATTCGACCCTTGTACCCGAGACCTTTGCAGGTAGCGCAAGCTTTCTGATGGGGCTCAGTGCCGCGCTTTGCTTTGAAGAAGCTGATATTGGCTTCGCTATTGGCAAGCAAGCCAAAGCGACCTAGCTCCTGTTCGCTCGGATGGTAAGCAACACGACAGGTGGGACAAACGCGCCTGACGAGTCGTTGCGAAACGATGCCAATGAGGGAGGCGCTGATCAGGAACGGTTCTACCCCCATTTCCGCAAGTCGGGCAATGGCACTAGGAGCGTCATTGGCATGCAGGGTGGTTAATACCAGGTGACCGGTAAGGGCCGCTTCAACAGCGGTTTTGGCCGTTTCTAGATCTCTGGTTTCACCGACCAGCAGCACATCGGGATCCTGGCGCATGAACGCCCGTAGGGCCCGGGGAAAGTCGTAGCCTTTGTCGCGATTCACCTGGGTTTGGGAGATCCCCTTGAGGCTATATTCAATTGGATCCTCAACGGTTGATATGTTGATAGTTGGACTATTGCGTTCCGATAGGAGTGAATAGAGAGTTGTGGATTTACCCGATCCCGTCGGGCCGGTCACCAGGATCATGCCGTAGGGCTTCGATCCCATATCCCTGACCACGGCTAGGGAGTCTTGATTGCTAATCAGTTTGTCGAGTCCTAGTTTGGTCGAACCGCTATCGAGCAGTCGCAGGCAGACTTTTTCGCCATAACGGGTTGGCAGGGTGCTGACCCGCAGATCGAAGACGCGGCCGCGGTACATGCGGCGAATGCGACCATCCTGGGGCAGTCGTCGTTCGGCGATATCTAGATCCGCCATGATTTTTAATCTGGACGTGATCGCTGGGATGATATTTTTGGGCAATACGGCGAGCTGTCCGAGCACGCCATCGTGGCGTAAGCGAATGACTAGACCATCCTCTTGGGGTTCAACGTGGATATCGCTGGTGCCACTACTAAGGGCTTGAATCAATATCTTGTCAACCAGGTTGATGATGGGCGAGGAATTGGTTGTTTCCAGGTCCATGTTGGCGAAATTTTCCTCCTCTGGAGCAGCCTCAAGACTGGCTACCTGGTTGAGGTTGTCCAACAATGAAAAGGGCTCATTGCTGGTGCTGCCATCGCCCGAATCAACCTGGAAGGACTCCTCTGCAGCCCTGCTTAAGCGTGTTTCTTCCAGAATCGCTTCGATATCCGTCTTCATCGCCAGACGCAGTTCCAGCCTCAGGCCTTGGCCTAGGGCGATGTCCTGGAGCCGGCCACGGTCTTCCTTTTCAAGGGTGGTGGGTATCGCCACCACCAGCACGTCGTTGTGCTGACGAACTGGCAGGCAGGTGAACTCCTCGCATTGCTCCTGGCTGAGCGAGGGGCTCCAGCTCCAACGGATCGGCCCGGCCTCGCCCAGTTCGGCCGTTGTCAGCAACCGTTCCCCCAAGAGCAGCTCCACTTCGAGCCTCTTCTGCAGGGGATCGCTGGCTACGGGTACGGGCCGAGAAGGGGTCAAGGCCATGGCTTGGAGGGACCAGGCAGACCTGGGAGGTGCGGGCTTCCCCCGCTTGTGGGTAGAGCCCGTGAGAATCCAACATGTCTAGGTCAGATCCTCGCTTCAGTCAGCATGAGCGGCGAAACAAACAATCCCCACGACTCCGCTGCCGAGGCCGTTAGTGCCGCGCCGGCCGACCTGTCCTCTGACCAGTCTCCTGGGGTTGGGGCCGAAGGTCCTGCCCTGGAGGCCATTCCCGATCCGGAAAGCGAGGGCGATGGGGCCAGCGAGGGAGGGTCCGTTTCCGGCTCCAGGGAAGAGCAGTTGGAGGCGGAACTAACGGCCCTGCGCAGCGAAAACGAGAGCCTGCGCTCCCAGTCCCTGCGGATTGCCGCCGATTTCGACAACTTCCGCAAGCGCCAGTCCCGTGAACAGCAGGACCAACGCCTGCAGATCACCTGCTCAACCCTCACCGAGATCCTGCCGGTGGTGGACAACTTTGAGCGGGCCCGCCAGCAGCTTGAACCCCAGCACGAGGAGGCCCAGGGCCTGCATCGCAGCTACCAGGGGCTTTATAAGCAGCTGGTTGACGTGTTCAAGCAGCTGGGGGTATCGCCCATGCGGGTGGAGGGCGAACCCTTCGATCCCAGCCTGCATGAGGCCGTCATGCGCGAGCCCAGCGACGAGCATCCCGAGGATGTGGTGATTGCCGAACTCCAACGGGGCTATCACCTCGATGGCCGGGTTCTGCGCCATGCCCTGGTCAAGGTGTCGATGGGACCAGGCCCCTCGGCAGCGGCTACGGCAACGGCCGGCTCCAGCGAAGGCGATTGAGCCAGTTCACGGGTTTTAGGGTTCCACTAATAGAGCTGAGCGATGGCGGATTATTACGACCTCTTGGGGGTCAGCCGGGATGCGGACCCCGAGACCCTCAAGCGGGCCTATCGCCGCATGGCCCGGCAGTACCACCCCGATGTCAACAAGGATCCTGGGGCTGAGGACAAGTTCAAGGAGATCGGCCGCGCCTACGGGGTGCTCAGCGATCCCCAGACCCGCAGTCGCTACGACCAGTTCGGTGAGGCCGGCCTGGGCGGAGGCGGTGGCATGCCCGACATGGGCGACATGGGAGGGTTTGCCGACCTGTTTGAAACCTTCTTCAGTGGCTTCGGCGGCGGCGCCAGCCAGGGCGGCGGCGGCGGTCCCCGGCGCCGCGGGCCCCGTCAGGGCGACGACCTGCGCTTCGATTTGACAATCAGCTTCAGCGAGGCGATTGCTGGCCAGGAAAAGGAAGTTCAGATCCGGCACCTGGAAACCTGCACCACCTGCAAGGGCTCGGGTGCCAAGGCCGGCAGCGGCCCCACCACCTGCGGCACCTGCTCTGGAGCTGGCCAGGTGCGACGCGCCACCCGCACCCCCTTCGGCAGTTTTACCCAGGTGGCCGCCTGTCCCACCTGTGAGGGCACCGGTGAGGTGATTGCCGACCCCTGCAATGCCTGTGGCGGCCAGGGCCTGCAACAGGTGCGCAAGAAGCTACGCATCAACATTCCCGCCGGGGTTGATACCGGCACCCGGCTGCGGGTTTCCAACGAGGGCAACGCTGGTCAGCGGGGTGGCCCGGCCGGTGATTTGTACGTGTTTCTCACGGTTCAGTCCCATCCCCAGCTGCGGCGCGACGGGATCACGATCCACTCCGAGGTCACGGTCAATTATCTGCAGGCGATCCTGGGCGACAAGATTGAGGTGGAGACCGTTGACGGACCCCAGGCCCTGGACCTGCCGGCCGGAACCCAGCCGGGGGCGGTGCTCAACCTCATTGGCAAAGGGGTGCCGAAACTCGGCAACCCCGTGGCCCGGGGCAACCACCTGATCACTATCAAGGTGCAGCTGCCCACCAAGCTCAATGGTGAGGAGCGCAACTTGCTGGAGGAACTAGCCGGCCACCACAGCGCCAAGGGCCAGAAGCATCCCCACAAGAGCGGCCTGTTTGGCGGCCTGTTCGGTGGTTGATTCGTCCCAGGGCGATGACTGGGCCATGGGGACAGGCGCCCAGGCTCCCCAGGAAGGGGCCCAACCGACGCTTCGCCAGAGCCTGGATCTGCGCGGCACGGCCTGTCCGGTCAACTTCATCCGCACCCGCCTGGCCCTGGAAACGATCGAGCCTGGGGCCTGGTTGCAGGTGGATCTCGACGCTGGGGAGCCCGAGCGCCTGGTGGCTGATGGCCTGCGCCAGGCCGGCCACCAGGTAGAGATCACGTCCCTGGAGGACGGTGCCGTGCGCCTGCTGATCTGCCGCCATGGGGGCTGAGGCGCCGCAAACGGTCGACGGCTCCTCCCCAGACAGCGCATCTGCCTGCGGGTTAGTGGTGGCCCTGGAGGCTAATTTCTGCCGGGTGGCTTTGGAGTCCCCTGGCCCGGGGGGCGTGAAACAGCTGCTCTGCGTGCGCCGCACCCGCCTGGGCAAGACGGGCCAGCAGATCTGCGTGGGCGATCGGGTCCAGGTGGAGGGGGTCGACTGGACCTCCCGCCGGGGCGCCGTGGCGGCGGTGGCGCCCCGCACCAGCCTGCTGGCCCGGCCGGCGGTGGCTAACTGCAACCGGGTGGTGGTGGTGATGGCCCTGGTGCAGCCCGACCTCGATCCGATCCAGCTCACCCGTTTCCTGCTCACGGCCGAAGCCACCGGGGTCCAGGTGGATCTGGTGCTCACCAAGGCCGATCTCCTGGCGCCGGAGCTGCTCCAGGAGTGGCGCCAGCGCCTGGGCGCCTGGGGCTACGAGCCCTGGCTGGTATCTGCCCAAACGGGCGCCGGGATCGAGCCCCTACGCCAGCACTTGGCGGAGCCGGGGATTGCCGTGCTTTGCGGCCCCTCCGGGGTGGGTAAGAGCAGCCTTCTCAATGCCCTGGTGCCCGATCTGGCCCTGCGGGTGGGGGCGGTGTCCGGGCGCCTGCAGCGGGGTCGCCATACCACCCGCCACGTGGAGTTGTTTGCCATTGGCGGCGGCGGCCTTCTCGCCGACACCCCCGGTTTCAACCGGCCTGACCTACCGCCGGATCCAGGGGCGCTGGTGGGGTTATTCCCCGAGGTGCGGGGGCGCCTGGGCGCGGGCGGTTGCCGCTTCACCAATTGCTTGCACCAGGGTGATCCCGGCTGCGTCGTTGGCAGCGACTGGCCCCGCTATCCCCATTATTTGCAGTGCTTACAGCAGGTGCTCGCCCAGGAGGCTGCAGTCCAATCCCGGCCCGCCGAACCGGGCCTCAAGCAGCGCGGTGGCCGCTCGGAGCCGCGTCTCGATCCGCGCCTGCGCCAGCTGTCCCGTAAGCGCCAGCGCCAGGCGGATGGACCCCAGGGTGAGGACTCCGCCGCCGATCTGGTGGCAGAGGAGGCGGAGGATCGGGACCTGGATCGGGGGCCGGCGGCTCCCTGAACCCGGCTCCAAGGCCCTAGGGCCGGCCCGCCTTAGCCCCCCATGCCGGGGAGGTTGAGGTTGAGGCCGCCGGTGAGCTCCTCCATGCGTTCTTTCATCGTGGCGGTAGAACGGTCGTAGGCGGCCTTGAGGGCCTCCAGCACGGCCACTTCGGTGGCCCCAGCCCCGTCGGCCACGAGCTCGGGGGCCAGTCGCACCCGCAGGGGTTGCTGGTTGCCCGAGACCCAGACGCTGGCGCGGCCATCGCTGCTGCTGCCCTCCAGTTCCATTGCATCCAGTTCTTCCTGGAGTTTCTGGGCGTCCTGTTGGATCTGCTGGGCCTTGCGGAACGCTTCGGTGAGCTGGCCGAAATTGGGAAGTCCGAAGCCGGCCATTCAGGCAAAAAGCAAGGTTAGTTCAGGCTAAACCCTGCGGCCCGGCCGGGCTTTCAGCTGGCCTGGGCGGACTCCCCAAAGCTGCCGAGCCGCTGGACCTCCGGGTGTAGGTCGATGGCGTGGGCCTGGCGAACCCGCTGCTGCACTAGGGCGATCAGCTGGTCCATGTCGCTGGCCCGGGCTGAGCCGGTGTTGACGATGAAATTGGCATGGAGGGTTGAAACCTCGGCGCCGCCGACGCTGAGGCCTTTAAGGCCCAACGCTTCGATGAGTTGGCCCGCTTTCTGGGGTTCTGGGTTGCGGAAGACGCTGCCACAGCTGGGTTGTTGGTAGGGCTGGCTACTCGTGCGGCTGCGCAGGTTGGCGCTGGTGCGCTGGCCCACCGCGGCGGGATCGAGGCCGGCCCGCAGCCGGAAGCGGGCCGAAAGCACCAGCAGGGGCTCCTGCTGCAGCCGGCTGTGCCGGTAGGCAAAGGCCAGGTCACGGCTAGCCAGCACAAAGGGTTCGCCATCGCCATTGGGATCAAACACGGTCACGTCCTCCAGCCACTCGCTGGTGCAGCCCCCCTGGGCGCCCGCATTCATCACCACGGCGCCTCCCACGGTGCCGGGGATGCCCACGGCCCATTCCAGGCCGCCCAGGCCGGCGCGGGCGGCCCGGCGGGCCAGGGTGGGGATCGGTTCCCCGGCCTGGGCTTCGATCAGGCCCGTGGCGCCATCGAGCTGGCTGCCCTGGAGCCGCCGTTGGCAGAGGGTCAGGCCGGCCAGGCCCTGGTCGCTAATCAGCAGGTTGGAGCCGGCGCCGATCACCTGCAGGGGCAGGCCCTGGCGCCGGGCCCAGCGGGCCAGGGCGATCACCTGGTCGTTGGCTTCGGGTTCCGAGAACCACTGGGCCGCTCCCCCCACCCGCCAGGTGGTGAACTCGGCCAGGTTCACCGCCGACCGCAGACCAGGGGGAAGCCCAGCTCCCAGCTCCGCAGGCAGGGCAGCGGTCTCCATGGCTTAGGCCGCCAGGGCCAGGGGGCTTGGCCGTTCTTCGAGCCGTTGCAAGCGGTTCCAGAGCCCGTTGACATCCCCAGCCCCCATGGCCAGCACCAGATCGCCTGCCACAGTGCTGAGCCCGACTTGATCGGCTAGGTCGTCTAGGTCCAGGGCCACGCTCACGGCCAGATCCGGGCGGATTCGCCGGACCTCGGCGGCCAGGGCTTCACTGGAGATGCCAGCGATCGCGGCTTCGCCGGCGGTGTAGAGGGGGGCGAGCACCAGGGCATCGGCCTGGCTGAGGGCTTGGGCAAAGCCCTGCAGGAACTGGGCCGTGCGCGTGTAGCGATGGGGCTGGAACACGGCCACAAGCCGCTGGGGCGGGCTGGGCAGGGGGCTGCGGCCGCTGCTCACCATCAGCCGGGCCATGGCCAGGGTGGCCGCCACCTCGCTGGGATGGTGGGCGTAGTCATCAACGATCTGGCGGCCCTGCCAGGTGCCGCGGTAATCGAAGCGGCGACCGGGGGCCTGCAGGCTGGCCAGGGCCTCGCACAGTTCGGCGAAGGGCACTCCCTGGAGGCGACAGGCCGCCAGGGCACCGGTGGCGTTGCTGAGGTTGTGCAGGCCAGGCAGGGGCAAGGTGAAACGGCCCACCAGTTGGCCCGCTTCGTGGAAATCGGCCACGCAGCTGTCGCCATTGAGTTGCACCGGGATCGCGGCGAAGTCCACCGCTTCTGCCTGCACGACCGACCACCAGGCCTGGGCCTTGAAGTGCTGCCGCAGGACCGGGCAATCCCAGTTGGCCAGCAGGCTCTGGCAGCCCTGGGCGAATTGCTGCAGGGTGCTGATCAGGGCGTCTAGATCCGGGTAGTGGTCCGTGTGGTCCAGCTCCAGGTTTGTGATCACCCCCAGGCTTGCGGGAAATTTCACCAGGGAGCCATCGGATTCGTCGGCTTCGGCCACCAGCAGGGCGCCGGCGCCACTGCGGCCATTGCTGCCGAAGGCGGGCACGATGCCGCCGATCACGGCCGTGGGGTCCTGGTTGGTGCCCGCCAGCAGGGTGGCCACCATGGTGCTGGTGGTGGTTTTGCCGTGGCTGCCGGCAATGGCAATGGCGCTCTGGGAGCGGATCAGGGCGCCAAGCACGTCGGAGCGATGGCATACCTCAAGGCCGAGTCGCCGGGCCTCCATCAGTTCGGGATTGGAGCTGGGCACGGCAGAACTCACCACCACCAGGGGCCTGGGGGCCGGCTGGGCTTGCCCAGGTTCAGCAGAGTGGGGCGCAGCGGGGGATGGGTTGGCCAAGATCGCCGTGATCGTGGCGGCGCTTTGGTGCGCAAAGACACGCACGCCCCGGCTGCGCAGGTCCGCCAAGACGGCGTTGTCCTTGGGATCGGATCCGCTGATCCCAAAGCCCCGATCGGCCAGGATCCCGGCGATCGCTGACATCCCGATGCCGCCAACCCCAATGAAGTGGAGAGGCTGCTGACGATCGAGGGTCAGGGCCAAGGGCAGCTCTCCAGGACTGGACGACGTTAATCCGGGAAGCTCTCCTTTTCGCTTGCTTGCAGCGTCCCGCAAAGCTTGACGTCCAAACCGCTGCGAGCACGATTCGGCACGGCCGGGCCGCCTAGCTCAATTCCAAGGAGCTGGCAACCATTTCTGTATGATCGGCAGCCAAATCCGATCTTCCTAGCGGGTTTCTCCCCTTTCTGCCATGACCTTGCGCGTTGCGATCAATGGATTCGGCCGAATTGGTCGGAACTTCATGCGCTGCTGGCTGAGCCGCGGCACCAATACCGGCATCGAGGTGGTGGGTCTCAACGGCTCCGGTGATACCACCACTAATGCCCACCTTCTTAAATATGACTCGATGCTCGGCCCTCTTCGGGGCGTCGATGTCACCACAACAGATAACGCCATCTACGTCAACGGAAAGGAAATCAAGGTTTTCTATGACCGTAATCCGGCCAACCTTCCCTGGAAGGATTGGGGCGTGGATTTGGTGATCGAGTCCACCGGGGTCTTCAATGATGATGTGGGAGCCAGCAAGCACTTTGAAGCCGGCGCCAAGAAGGTGATTCTTACTGCTCCTGGCAAGGGAGCAAAAGTGGGGACTTTCGTGGTTGGCGTCAACGCTGATCAATACCGCCACGAAGATTGGGACATTCTCAGCAATGCCAGTTGCACTACCAACTGCATGGCGCCTGTCGTGAAGGTGTTGGATCAGGAGTTCGGCATCGTCAAGGGCACGATGACCACCACCCACAGCTACACAGGTGACCAGCGGATTCTCGACGCCGCCCACCGCGATCTGCGTCGGGCCCGGGCCGCAGCCGTCAACATTGTTCCCACCTCCACTGGCGCCGCCCAAGCAGTGGCCTTGGTTTACCCGCCGATGAAGGGCAAGCTGAGCGGGATTGCCATGCGGGTTCCTACCCCCAACGTGTCGGTGGTGGACATGGTGCTCGAAATCAGCCGCGACACCACCAAGGAGGAGGTGAACGCGGTGCTCAAGGCCTCCTCGGAAAATGCCATGAAGGGCATTATTAAGTACACCGACCTGCCCCTGGTGTCGAGCGACCACGCGGGCACCGATGAATCCGCGATCATCGACTCTGACCTCACCCTAGTGATGGGCGGCAACATGCTGAAAGTCATCGCTTGGTATGACAACGAGTGGGGCTATAGCCAGCGGGTTGTCGACCTCGCCGAACTGGTCGCCAGCAAGTGGAAGTGAGGAACTAGGGGCTTTTGTTCCTGAGTTAACCCTCGTCTTAAAACACGGTTTCATCTAAAACACGGTTTCATTGAGCCTGGGCCAGCAGTTCCTTTCACGGTTCTGCCGGCGTCAGGCTTTTTGCTGCGAGGCCCGGGGTTGGGGGGCTGGTGGACCTGGCGCCTTCGCTAGGGCGTGAGGGCTTTGCGGCGATCGTTGCCAGCGATCAGTGGAAATGGCTAAAGCCGGCGGCGTCCGCCAGCGCCAGGGCGGTTCCGTCGGCCCAGCGCAGGGGTCTCGTGACCCAGCCGCTGACGTCAGAGGGTTGGGCTGGCTCTAGGCGACCAATCACCTGGGCCCCCGCCAGCTGCTCCACTAGGGCCTCGGCCCAGGCGGGGGCCAGGGCCAGCACTAATTCGAAATCTTCGCCGCCGCCCAGGCACCAGGCTTCGGCCTGGGGCAGCTCTGCCATGGCGGCGGCCAGGGGCAATTGGTGTCGCTCCAGCACGGCCTGGCAAAGGCTGCGCTTGGCGATCGCGGCCACGGCCTGGCCCAGGCCATCACTGCTGTCCATGCCAGCCACCCGCCAGGGTTCGCCCGGGGGCTGGCTGGCCGTTAGGGCTGCAAGCCCATCTAGGCGCGGCCGCGGCCGGCGATGGGCGGTGATGGCCCGCTCCTGCAACTCCGGGTCGCCCAGGGGCTCCAGCTCCCCCTGCAGCAGGGCCAGGCCCAGGCGGCTGAGGCCGTGGGCGCCGCTGCTTACGAGCAGGTCGCCGGGACGGCCATCGCGGCGCCGAATCGGCCGGGCCGGATCCAGCCGCCCTAGGGCCGTGATCGCCAGGAGCCGTTGCTGGCTGCCGCTGCAGTCGCCGCCGAGCAGGGTGCCGCCATAGTGGGCCAGGGCCTCGCTGAGCCCGCCGTAAACCCCCTCAACCCAGGCCCAGGGAGTCTCGGCTGGGGCGGCCAGGCCCACGGTCAGGCCCACAACCTGGTGGCAGCCCATGGCGGCCAGGTCGGAGAGGTTGGCCGCAGCGGCCCGCCAGCCCAGGTCCCCGGGGCCCATGGTGGTGTCGCTGAAGTGGATCCCCTCCACCAGCAGGTCCGTGGTCACCACCAGGCCGTGGTCCCCATCTGGGCTGACCAGGGCGCCGTCGTCGTCGAACTGGCCTTGGGGGGCAAAGGCCCCGAGGCGCTCGATCAGGCCCCATTCCCCCAGGTCCGCGAGCCGTAGCGGCTCAGCCATGGGCCTGCAGGTTTTCGGCCCCGTCGATCACCCGCGCCTTGACGATGCCGTCATCGGCGCTGAGCTCCTGCAGCACATCAAAGCCATCCACGACGTAGCCGAAGGCCGCATAGCGCCCATCGATCAGGTTCAAGCCCGCGGGGGTGAGTTCGGCTTCAAACAGAAACAGGAAGAATTGGGAGGAGCCGTCATTGAGGGCCTCGTCGGAATGGGCCCAGCCCAGGGTGCCCTTGGTGGCAAAGGGCAGCACCGGCGCGCCCTTGAACAGGCCTAGATCTTCGAACGTTTGGTTGTAGAAGGGAACGGCCTGGTCCGGTACCCGGATCTCTAAGGGAACCTGGCGCTCGGCCTTGGTGTTGGGATCGACGAAGCCCTTGGCGGCTCCAACGGGATCACCGGTTTGCAGTACGTAGAAGTCTTCGGCGCGGTTGAAGGGCAGGTTGTCGTAGAAGCCCCGCTGCACGAGATCGACGAAGGCACCGCCGGTCAGGGGCGCGTTGTAACCGTCCACCACGGCAGTGAGCACGCCCTTGCTGGTGGTCAGTTCCACGGTGGCGCGGCCCAGCAGCCTGGGCAGGGCGGCGAATTCCACTGGGATTTCAAACGGGAATGGCCCCACCAGCAGGGCTTCCAGGTCCCCGATCGTGGCCAGGGCGGTGCGTCGGGCGGTCAGAAAGCCATCGCGGTCCTGCTGGTCGGCGGCGCTCGCCATGGCCTGGAGCTGATCGGCCACGGCGCTCAAGGCCGCCACGCTTGCGTCCCGATCGGCCGGAGGCAGGCTGGCAGTGATCGCCGTGCCCCGGGTGCCCAGTTGCCCCTGGCTGCGGCGCACGCTTGAGCTCAGGGCACCCCAGCGTTTGGCGCGCAGGTCATCGCTGGTGCCCTCCAGCAGGTGTTGCAGCTTCTGAAGATCTGCCGATTCGATCGGCAGGGCATCGCGCAGGATCGCCGCCGGGTCAGTCACGGCATTGCCGGGCGGCAGGAAGGCCCAGGCGGGCCCAGGGGCGAGCAGCCCCAGCAGCAGCAGGGCGGCCAGGAGAGGTCGGAGGCCAGCGGCGCCTAGGGCCTGGAACCACCCAGAGAGCCAGGAGGTCCAGGGCCTGGCCGCCAGTTGAACCCGCCTGTGACTGGGATCCATTGCTTCATGCCTGCCTCTGAATGGACTTTGGCACAGCCGTACAATCCGCCTCAAACGTTCTGCCGGAATGATCTCGAGCAACGACTTTCGTACCGGCACCTCGATCGAGCTCGATGGCCAGGTCTGGCGTGTGGTCGAGTTTCTGCATGTGAAGCCCGGCAAGGGCTCCGCCTTCGTGCGCACCAAGCTCAAGGCCGTCCAGAGCGGCAACGTGGTGGAAAAGACCTTCCGGGCTGGCGAGACCCTGACCCAGGCAATCTTGGAGAAATCCACCCTGCAGCACACCTACATGGAGGCCGAGGACTACGTCTTCATGGACATGGGCACCTTTGAGGAAACCCGTCTTACCGCCAAGCAGATCGGCGATAGCCGCAAGTACCTCAAAGAAGGCATGGAAGTGAGTGTGGTGGCCTGGAACGGCAAGCCCCTGGAAGTGGAGCTCCCCAATTCCGTGGTGCTGGAGATCACCCAGACCGATCCCGGCGTCAAGGGCGATACGGCCACCGGTGGCACCAAGCCCGCCATCGTCGAAACCGGGGCCCAGGTGATGGTTCCCCTGTTCCTCTCGATCGGCGAGAAGATCAAGATCGATACCCGCACCGACAGCTACCTGGGCCGGGAGAACTAATCGTCATGCAGCTCGACCACGACCAGCTCCGCCAGCTCATCACCTTGCTGGGCGAGAGCGATATCCAGGAACTCAAGCTCGAGGGTGATGACTTCCGCCTCGAACTGCGCCGCAACCTGCCAGCGAGCCAGCCCCAGGTGGTGATGCAGGCCGCCCCTGCCCCTTCCCTGCAGGCCGCTCCCCTGGCGGCCCCCTCCGCCTCCCCTTCCGCTGCGCCTCCGGCAGCGGCAGCCGTTCGCGGCGACCTGCTGGAGATCACGGCGCCGATGGTGGGCACGTTTTATCGGGCTTCAGCCCCTGGCGAACCCGTCTTTGTCGAGCTGGGTAGTCGTATTTCCGTCGGTCAGCCGATTTGCATCCTCGAGGCGATGAAGCTGATGAATGAATTGGAGGCCGAGGTCAGCGGTGAGGTCGTGGAGATCCTGGTAGAAAATGGCACTCCGGTCGAATTCGGCCAGGTGCTGATGCGGGTCAGGCCAGCCTGATCCTGCCTAACGCCAGCAAGTCCTGGCAGTCAACGGCCAAGCCAAGCGATCACAAGGGCTAGTTCAGCCCAGCTCCCAGGCTGTTTCCAAGGCGGCTTCCATGCTTTGGCTCCTGGCGATGCCCTTGCCAGCGATGGCGAAGGCCGTGCCGTGGTCGGGGGAGGTGCGCAGGAAGGGCAGGCCCAGGGTCGTGTTGACGGCGGCATCAAAGGCCAGCAATTTGACCGGGATCAGGCCCTGGTCGTGATACAGGGCCAGGTAGCCATCGGCGGCCTGATTGGCATAGGTGGCATTGGCCCAGGCGGCCCCGGCCCCGAGCCAGCAGGTGTCCGGTGGCAGGGGGCCCAGCAGCTCCACGTTTGGATGGTGCAAGCGCCAGGTCGCCAGCAACGGCTCCAGCCAGGCCTGCTCCTCTTGCCCTAGCTGGCCCGCTTCGCCCGCATGGGGGTTAAGGCCCGCCACCACCAGCCTGGGCCGCTCGGCAAAGCGCTGGCAGAAGCCCAGCAGCGTATTGAGCTTGGCTTCGACCCGGGGCCCATCCAGGCTGGTGGCCACGGCGGAGAGGGGGATGTGGGTGGTGGCCAGCAGGGTGTTGAGGCGCCAGGACCCATGGGGCGCCCGGGCGGTGAACAGCATCGAGGCTTCGCTGACCCCTGCCAGTTCGGCCAGCCGCTCGGTCTGACCCGGGTAGGCATGGCCAGCGGCATGCCAGGCCTGTTTGGCGATCGGCGCGGTAGTGAGGGCCTGGCAGCGGCCTTGTAACACCAGTTCGGCGGCCCGGGTGAGCCAGGCAAAGCTGGCGGCCCCGCTGGCGGCACTGGACTGGCCCGCAGGGACGGGTTCGCCCAGGGGCAGATCGAGGATGTCGAGGCTGGCTGGATCGGCTAGGGGCAGGTCAGTGACCCCTCGCAGGGCCTGATAGCTCTGTTCCAGCCAGTGGCGGCAGCCCACCAGTAAGGGGTTTGAGGCGGCGCCGGCGGCTTCGCTGGGGCTGCGGCGCAGGGCCGCTAGGGCCTTAAGGGTTACCTCGGCGCCAATGCCGGCGGGATCGCCCAGGGCGATGGCGATCCGGCGCTCTTTAACCTTGGGGTTGCTGGCCGGAATTGCCATGCTGCGTTTGCTGCTGTTGGGACTGCTGCTGTTCGGCCTGGTCACCGGACTAAGCCATGGCTGGATTGAGCTGCGCTGGGATCGCTTCTTCCGCGACGCCGGCGTTCCCCTCTTCCAGGATGGTCCGGCGCCGGCTCAACCGGCCGGCCCTGGAGTTGGGGCGCCGGCCCGTTCCTCAGCCAGGCAGGCCCCAAACCCCTCCCGGTAGCTGGGGTAGCGCAGGGAGTAGCCCAGCTCTTGGCACAGGCGCCGATTGCGGACGCGGCGGTTTTCGGCCCAAAAGCTCAGGGCCATGGGCCCCATACTGGCGGCCACGCTGGCGAACGCTTGCACAGGGGGCAATTTGCAGCCCAGCAGGTGGGCAGCGAAACCGAGGGTTTCGCTGGAGGGGCAGGGGCAATCGTCGCTGACATTGACCAGTTGGGGCCTGGCCTGCGCGGGTAGGGCCAGGCAGTGGCTCAAGGCTCCAACGATGTCATCGACGTGGGTGCGGCAGAACACCTGGCCCGGCTTGTGGACCAGCCGGCTACTCCCCTGCTGGAGCCCTGCAAAGGGGCTGCGACCCGGACCGTAGATGGCCGGTAGCCGGAAGCTCTGCACCGGCAGGCCACTGTTGAGCCAGGCCTGCTCACAGGCCAGGCGGGCCCGGCTGCGTTCCAGGCCTGGAGTGGCTTCGTTGGTTTCATCGACCCAGGCGCCCTGGCAGTCCCCATAGACACCGGTGGTGGAGAGGTAGCCCACCCAGTTGAGGGGGAGTTGGCGCAGCAAGGGCGCCAGGGCATCCAGGGCTGGGTCCTGGCCTTGGCGATCGGGCGGGATCGTGCTGAGCAGGTGGGTGGTGCCGGCCAGGTCGCCAGCGCTGGGCACGAGCCCGGCATCGGGATCAAAGGCCAGCCAGCGCCAGGGATCGGCGGCGTTCGAATCCCGGTGGCCCCGATGGCTGACGGTCACGTCGAAGCCGGCCTGGGCCATGGCGGCTGCGAAGCGACGGCCGCTGAAACCGCCCCCGAGTACCAGCAACTGGCCCCGGGACTTGACAGATGCGCTGGTCATCAGTACAGATGTATCACTTCTTTGATTGTGGCCGATGGCGTCCTCCAGTTTCTCCCCTTCCCGTTCCAGCAGCCTGCGTTCGCGCCGGCTTGCCACCAGCGTTGATGCCACTCCTTTCGGCCTGGGCGCTGGCACCGCCGCCTTGTTCTTGGCCCTTGTGCTTCTCCTGGTGGCCACCTTGGTGGCCCCGGAGCAACCTGGCAGTCTTGCCAGTATCTGCCAGCGCCACAATGGCGCTGAGGCCTGCCGGGTGTGGTGAGCCTGGCGGGCAGCTCAGTCCCAAGCGGGCGATCCGGAAGGGACCGAACCTCTGGCTCAGCTGGATTGTTCGTTCAGGCTGAGATCGGCCTGGGGTTTCAGGGCGTTGGCTAGTAAATCTGTGGCGGCAGGTAGAAAATAGCCTTGAAAAATCAGCCCATAGAGAACCACGGCCAGGGCGAAGGCCGGCATGAGGGTCCCCCAGGGAACCCCGCTAGCAGCAGCCTGTAGGGCAATGGCGATCGGCACCGCTCCCCGCAAGCCCGCGAAGGCAGAGAATGTCTTTTCTGGTGCCTGGAAAGGAGAGCGGTACAGGGTGATAAAAGTCATCAATAGCCGACTAACCATCGTGATCAGGAAGACCACCAGGGCGTACCACTTGAGGGGCCAGATCTCTTGAGGAAAGACAACAAGTCCCAGGCAGATCAGTAAAATTAGCTCCGAAGCCCGATTAATAATCGTAAATTCGGAGACGATGATGCAATCGATTTCATTGGAGTTCCCGATCACGCAGCCCATTACATAGGCGCAAAGTAAGGGACTGCCACCGCAGAGGAAAGCCGTTGCACAGCTCAACATTAACAGGGCCAGGCAGATCACTTCACTGCCAGCATTCGGCTCCAAGTAATGCTCTCGGGCAAGGATGTACGTTCCCAGCAAAGCGCCAGCCCAGCCAACGGCAGCTCCAACCGCAAACTCAAGGCCCACATCACGGAGCAGTAGAAGGGGACTTTCAAGTTGGCCTTTGGCGAGGGCGAGAGCGACACCGGCAAGGATAACGGCCACCGGATCGTTGAAACCAGATTCACACTCAATTAAATTGAGCAATGGGCCGGGGATTTTGCTGGCGATCGGACGCAGCAATGCCAGTACGGCTGTTGCATCAGTGCTGCAAAGCATGGCTCCAATAAACAGGGCTAGGGGCAGGTCTGCTGAAAATTGAGTGCCAGAGCCATTGGTAAGGGCAGGGATAAATTGGTAATCAAGATTTAATCGGGATAGGCCATAAATCAAGGCAGTTGCAGATCCAGCCGTGATCAGACAGCCCAGGGTGGCCATCCGTAACCCCGACCAAATCACACGACGCATCGAGGTCCATCGTGTTGTTAGACCTCCATAAAAAAGAATAATGGCAAGTCCCAGGCTGGCGATTGACTCCGCCTGCTCATTAGAAAGATAGGATTGATGGTTGCCGAGGAAATCAGGCAAAAGCATTCCCATGATGAGAATGAGCAGCATGCCCGGTAGTTTGATCTTTTCTGAGATACTTTCTAGGAGGCGAGAGAGTAGTAATAAGCCTCCGAACAGAAGCATGTAGATATACGTCGTGTGTTCCATTGGCAGTGATGATTGATTGATTGCCGTAATCTAGCAAGGGTGCTCCGCCCTGCTTTGGCGGTGTCTCCCTAGGGTTTCGATTCCTTCGAGCTAGCCGATGGAGCGAGGGTTTGCCTAACAATAAATGTTATGAAATCGATGTTCGCCTGCCGATCACGTCGCAGTCATGCCCATCGAGCGGCCTCGCCTTAGAGAGGGGCTGGATAGGGCTGAAAACAGGGTTTTGGCCTCAGGCGGCTTGTAAGGTCCAGCCCGGACCGGTGCTTGGCTTTGGTTGGGTGTGCTTGGTAGCAGCTGGCTTGGTTTCTGCCGTTACTGCTGGGCTGGCCCATTGCAGCAGGCGCAGGGCCAGCTTTAGATCTCCGTCAAGCCAGGCCCGAATCGCCATGGCCCGGCGGGGGTCGTAGAAGCGTTGGCGGCGATACCACTCGAACACGTCGGTGTCGCTTTTGCGGCCATTGCATGAGAGGCAGGCCGGTACACAGTTTTCAGTGACACTTAGGCCACCCCGGCTGCGCGGCAAAACATGGTCGATGGATTCGGATTGTTTGCCGCAATAAATGCAGGACTGATCCGTGTGAATGTGGAGAGATTGTCTCCAATGTCGAACGCGAAGTTTCGGGCACAAATCTTCAAGGAAAACCGCATCCCTGGCGTGCATCCGATCGTCTCGGTTGGGGCAATTCTCGCCCGATCGGCCCAGATGTCAATGTGTCGAAGGCTGCCATTTTCCCCTTTGGCAAAGGCTCCTGTGCTGGCCAGCCTGCCCTGGCGGGCTGGGGCGAGGTTGCTTAAGATTTTATTTGGTTTGGCGGGCTTGCAGCTGGCCTGGAGGCAATCCCCTGTGGCCCCCTGTTCGACCCAGCGCCCTATGGCCCGATCGGCTCCCCCGTGCAGCCCTGGGGTCCCAACCTGTCGGCCGTTAACCCTTGGCTGAGCCGTCCCGGTGCCTGATGCGGCTGGGTGCCGCCGGCACGATCGAGGTGGTCACCCCATTCGATGCCGTCACCCAGGCCCAGCTGCGGGCCATCCGACCCCAGGGCCGCTGGTTTGCGCGCCGCCGCTGCTGGGAGTTTCCCCTGGAGGCCGGCGGTGCCCTCAACGCTGGCTTGGGCCGGCGTTTTCATTTGGAGCCGGAGCTGCTCCAGTGGCTGGCCTGGCTGGACCAGCCGCTGCCGCCGCTGCCGCCCCACCGCCAGTTGGTGGCTGCCGCTGCCCCTGGGGAGCCCTTAGCCGATAAGCGGCGCCTATTTGCCCACCAACGGGCGGCGGTGCGCTGGCTGCTGGCCCGTCGCGGCGCCCTGCTGGCCGATCCCATGGGCCTGGGCAAGACGCTGACGGCCCTAGTGGCGGCCCGGGCGATGGTGCGCTGCGCCGATTGTCGGGTGGTGGTGCTGGCCCCGGCTGGGCTCCATGGCCATTGGCGCCGCGAGGCCGCCAGCCTGGAGCTGGATCTGGAGCTGCATAGCTGGGCAAAGCTGCCCCGGGGCCTGCCCCCGGCCGGCACGGTCTTGATTGCCGATGAGGCCCACTACGCCCAGAACGTGTCGGCGGCCCGCACCCAGGCCTTCCTGCGCCTGGCCCGCCATCCGCGCCTGCGGGCGGCCTGGTTGTTGACGGGTACGCCGATGAAAAATGGCCGACCGGCCCAGCTGTTTCCCCTACTAGCCGCGATCGGCCATCCGATCGCCCAGGACCAACGGGCCTTTGAGGAGCGTTACTGCCACGGCCACTGGCTGGAGCGGGGGGGCGTGCGCCATTGGCAGGCCCAGGGCGCTAGCCAGCTCGAGGAGCTGCAGCGCCTGACCCGGCCCTTGCTCTTGCATCGCCGCAAGCAAGATTGTCTTGATTTGCCGGCCAAGGAACGGCAGATGGTGCCGGTAGAGCTGGATGACGCCGCCGGTCGCGGCTTCCAACACCGGCTGCAATGCAAGGTGGAGGACTATCGCCGTCGGGTGGCTCGCGGTGAGGTGAGGCGCGATGCCGAGGCCCTGGCCGTGTTCACAGCCCTGCGCCAGATCGGTGCCGACTACAAGCTGCCGGCGGCGGCGGCCCTGGTGGGCCAGCTGCTGGCCCAGGGGGAATCGGTGGTGCTGTTCTGCAGTTTTGTCGCTTCTGCCCAGTTGCTGCAGGACCGGCTCGGCGGCCAGCTGCTCACCGGTCAGGTTCCGCCGCCCCAGCGCCAGAGTGCCGTGGATGCTTTTCAAGCGGGTGCCTCCCGCCTCTTGATTGCCACCTATGGGGCCGGCGGCCTGGGCTTCAGCCTGCAGCGGGCCCGCCATGTGGTGCTGCTGGAGCGCCCCTGGACCCCCGGCGATACCGAGCAGGCCGAGGACCGCTGCCATCGCATCGGCATGGAGGGCAGCCTCACCAGCCATTGGCTGCAATTGGGGGTGGCCGACCAGCTGGTCGATGCCCTGATTGCCAGTAAGGCGGAACGGATTGCCCTGTTGCTGCAGCGCCGGCCGCTGCAGCTGCGGCGTCAGGGTTTTCCGGCCATGGTTAAGGCCCTGCTGGAGGATTGGTGAACGCAGGGGTTCAGGCAGCAGGGCTGGCCGGCAGGCCGACAACAGGGTTGCCACCAGCCCAGTGACCAGCCAAGCCAGCCGCGAAGGGCCTAATTGGGTCGATCGTTGCGGTTGACGCCGCTGTTGTTCGTGCTGGGTTGGCTGGTCACGGGGGCGGCAGCGGCAGCCGCTTCGGCAGACGCTTGCTTTTCATACAGGCTGCCTAGGTATTTGCCACATTCCGGGAAACTTGTGGGGTTTTGGACCACCGCTTCGGTGATCATCACCGAGGCATGTTCCGGCGAGGTTTTGAACAGGCTGGCGCTTTGGCGTTTGATCAACGCATAGGCGGCGATCCAGCTGACCTCGTGGTTATTGCCGGCAGTGCGCATGAAGCAATACACCTGGGCGCCCTTGCCCCCAGGGGTGTCGCCAGCGGCGGCTAGGGCAGGGCGGCCCAGGAGTTGGCTTGGATCCAGGAGGCCCATGGCCAGAGCGGGGATCAGCAGGGCCTGGCGCCAGCACCGGCCGGGACACCGGGGCTGGCTGGCGCTGGCAAGGGGGTGGATCGCCATGGGTTGGTGTCCGGCGCTGGGGAAGTTCAGATCACCGTATCGATCGCCTGGCGTCTGTCCAGGTTCGCCAGTTTTCAGGGCGGCTGGTCTGGGGGTGGCGTTGCTTCCCTTAATTGGTCGGTGGCGCCTGATCCAGGGAGAGCACCAGCCGCACCACTAGGGGCAACACCACCAGCACCGTGATCAAGCGCACCGCATGCAAAGCCGCCACGGCTGCCCCCACGCCAAATTCGGCGCCCACCAGGCTCATGCCGCTGATGCCCCCTGGCGCGGCGCCCAGCAGGGCCACGATCGGATCAATGCCCAGCAGGCGGCTGCACCACAGCCCCACCACCAGCCCTGTCATCACCAGGGTCACGGTGATCAAGATGGCGGGACGCCATAACAGGCGTAATTCGGCCAAGGCCGTGCTGGTGAGGCTGGTGCCGATCACCGTGCCGATGGCGATTTCCAAGACCGTGCGGGTGCCCTGGGGCCATTGGGCCGCTTCCAGTTTGCCGCTCATGCTCACCAACCCGGCCCCGAGCAGGGCACCCGCTAGGGGGGCGGCGGGAATGCCGGTGCGGATGGCCAGCAAGCCACCGACCAGGCCGGCCAGGAGATAGAGCAGCAGGGTGATTGGGCCGTGCATTCGGGGCGAATCCTGGGGGTGAAGCCAGTCTGGGAGATCACTTGAGCTGCGGCCATTTCTGTGGTGTCATCGGCCCAGCTATTTGCCATTCGACCGTGTCCGAATCCGTGTCCTTCCGAATCAGCCGCACTGCTGAGGACCTGGCCCAGACGGTGGCTGCCCTGTCCAAGCGGCTGGTGAGTCTCGAGCAACGGCTCGGGGCCCTGGAGGTTCAGGGCGCCAGCCTCCAGGCCCATGTCAGGACTGCTCCCGAGGTTGATCCGGCCGAGCTGGCTTGCCTGGATTCGGTCGACCAGCTGTTGGCCGATTGCCGCAGCCTGTTGGCGGTCACGGAGCCGTCGACTACCCAGCTGCCGAATATCGAGCTGCCGATCGCCCCAGTCGATGCAAGTGATTCAGATTTGGCAGGTCTGGATCCAGACTTGGACTGGGATGGCCTGGCGGAGCTGGAGGCTCGAGAAGCCGATGCGTAAAGGATGGAAGCCGGCCCCTCTAGCGAGGAGACCCTCACCTTGGCGGCTGGCTAAGGGCTGACCGTCGATGCCACAATGGAAAGAAAGGCAACGATGGCAACCCCTAATAGCCAGTGCGCTGGACAATCGCCCGTTTCCAGCCAGGCCAGTAACGGGCGCCTTGGTAACAAGCTCGGGCACGGGACACCCGCCTGTCAGGTCCTAGAGGAAGGGGGCCACCAACTGGAAAAGTTGGAATTCGCCCTGGCGGTTGCGATTACCCGGGGTGACGAGCAACGTTCGGACCAACTCCGGGCCCAGATCGCCGAGCTGGGGGGCAACCGCGAAGAGCCGGGCACCTGAGAACTCCTAAACCGGGCCAGCCCCATCCACGCCTGATCCACCCATCTCGAGGGACTGGGTTTGATCAGCCAGCCCGCTCTGACATGCCTGGATCAGCACCCTCGGTCATCCAGCGATTGTTTCGCCTGGGTCGCCTAGCTGGCGTGATCTTGGTCGGTTGATCAAGGTTTCCAGCTTTCCACGCCAAAATGTTTCGCCTGGAGGTATATTTCTATCAAGATATCAGTTTTGTTCAGGTCAGACATGCAGTCAGTCCTACCGGCCGTTGGCGGTGATAAGAAAAAGATTCTGATTGGTCAGGCTTCCGTTCATGAGGCCGCTGCTGAGGCTGCAGCGGTGCTGGGTGATGTCGAAGCAGCCGCCCGCTTGATTCTGCAGGCCCTTGATTGTGAGCGTCGCGCCGGCAGTCTTGGTCCCCAGGTGCTGCAGTTGATTAAGCCCCGTGGCTAAAGGGCCCCCTGGTCAGGGTTAGGCCGACCACTCCATGGGTGAACTGGCAATGATTCGCCATGCCTGGGAGCAAGGTTTTGGCCCGAAAAGTTAAGCCTTAGTTTCAGGTAGCAGCTGAGCTATCAAAGCGGGTGACCGGATTCGAACCGGCGACGTTCAGCTTGGGAAGCTGACATTCTACCACTGAATTACACCCGCACAATTCAATATTAGCAGCCCTTGCTTGCGCCCCTGCCCCGGGTGCGTCGCCATGGGGGAGGGTGCGGGGTTGCGGCCGGGCATTTGGCGCATTGGCCGGGTCCAGGGGCTTGGCTCCCGGACCCGGCGATCGGGCTCAGCGGGCCAGTTCGAGCGCTGCGGCGCCCACGCCGGCACCGATGGCAGCCTTGGCCAGGCCCAGTTCCTGCAGGGTGGCCTCAATCGCCGCCACGGCGGTGATCACGTCCCGGTCGCAGACAAAGCCGAGGTGGCCGATGCGGAACACCTTGCCCTTGAGGTGGTCCTGGCCGCCGGCCAGCAGGATGTCGAAGCGATCCTTCACCTTCTTGCGCAGGGCTTCGGCATCAATGCCCTCCGGGGCCACGGCCGTGATCGCCGGGCTGCCATAGCCCTCGGCGGCATAAAGGGGCAGGCCGATGGCCTTCATTGCCGCCTGGGTGGCGCGGCGGTGCCGGTCGTGGCGGGCGAAGATTGCCTCGAGGCCTTCGGCCTGCATGATCTCCAGCGAGGCCTCCAGGGCGAAGTAGAGGTTGATTGCCGGGGTGAAGGGGTTGCTGTCAGCCGCTGCTGATTTGCGGTATTTGCCCAGGTCCAAATAGAACTTCGGCAGGTCGGAGCGCTCGTAGGCGGTCCAGGCCCGCTCGCCCATGGCCACAAAGGCCAGGCCCGGCGGCATCATGTAGCCCTTCTGGGAGCCGGAGCCAACTACGTCTAGGCCCCACTCATCCATGGGCACGTTGGTGGCGCCCAGGCTGGTGACGCAGTCGGCGATGGTGAGGGCCGTGCCGTGGGCGCGCACGTGGCCGGCAATGGTCTGGAGGTCGTTGATCACCCCGGTGGAGGTTTCCGAGTGGGTGAGGATCACGGCTCGGATCGCCTTGCCTGTGTCCGCCTCCAGGGCAGCGCGGAAGGCTTCGGGATCAAGCGGCTGGCCCCAGTCCGCCTTGATCACCTGCACATCCAGGCCGTAGGCCTTCGCCACCTTCACCCAGCGCTCACCGAACTTGCCGTTGTCGCCGCAAAGCACCCGGTCGCCCTTGCTGAGCACGTTGATGATGCCGGCCTCCATCGCCGCCGTGCCACTGCCCGTGATGGCCAGCACGTCGCCGCTGGTTTGGTGCAGCCACTTGAGCTGGGCGGTGGTGCGTTTGACGATCTTCTGGAAATCGGCGCTGCGGTGACCGATCGGGTGACGGCCCATCGCCAGCAGGACGGTTTCCGGCACCGGAGTGGGGCCTGGGATCATCAAGGTGAGTTTGTCCTGCATGGCAGTGGCGGGGGCGAGGGGCGGGGGGACGCCGCGGCGGCGCGATCGACCACCATAAAAAACGGTGAACACCCCCGCTTTATTCCACCCAGCACCCCACCTCTTTGATGTTGCGCGCCGATCGCTTCGATGGCTGAGGGTTACACCCTGCCCGTTTGGGTGGCGGCGGCCGCCCGGGCGGCCCTCCTGGCCCTGCAGGGCCAGCCCTTTGGGGCCGACCAGCCCCTGGACCTGGTGCACCCCGCCGAGATCCGGCCGGTGCCGGTGGTGGCGGCCGCGCCCCTGGGCGATGGCCAGGCCCTGGCGGTGGCCCGCTGCGAACCCGGGGCCCTGCTCGACCTCACCCGCGGCCTGGTGGTGTGGGTGCTGGTGCGTTGCCAGCCCCTGGAGCCGGAGCAGCCCTGGCTGCAGTTGGAGGCCGGCGAAGGCGTGGGGGTGCATGGACAAGACCGGGCCCTCTGCCATTCGGCCTACGCCCGCCAGCTGCTCGAAACCAACCTGCGGCCCCTGCTGCCCGCGGATCAGGCCCTGGTGCTGCGGCTGGTGTTTCCCCAGGGGCGGGCCCTGGCCGAACGCACCAGCAATGCGGCCTTTGGCGTGGTGGATGGCCTGGCCCTGATCGGCACCCAGGCCCTAGTACAAAGCAGCGCCGCTCCGGACCAGTTGGCCCTGGCGCGCTCGGAGCTGGAGCGGCGCGCTGGCGCCGCAGGGTTCAACGGCGATCTGGTGTTGGTGATCGGCGAGAACGGCATGGATCTCGCCCCGCGCCTAGGTCTGGCGCCGGACCTGCTCCTCAAGGCGGGCAACTGGCTGGGGCCCCTGCTGGTGGCTGCGGCGGAAGCGGGGGTGCGGCGGCTGTTGCTGTTTGGCTACCACGGCAAGTTGATCAAGCTGGCGGGAGGCATCTTTCACACTCACCACCACCTGGCCGATGGCCGCGCCGAGGTGCTTGTGGCCCTGGCGGCCCTGGAGGGGCTGGACGGCGCCGATCTGCTGGCCCTGCATGGGGCGGCCACGGTGGAGGCGGGCCTGGCGGGTCTGGCGGCTAGGGATCCGGCCACCGCTGATCGCCTGCGTCAGAGAATCGCCACCAGCGTTGAGCAGCGGGCTGAGGCCTACCTGGCCCGCTACGGCCAGCAGGCCACCCGGGTCGGGGCCGTGCTCTTCGATCGCCAGCGCCAGATCACGGCCCAGGGTCCCCAGGGACAGCTGCTCTGGCAGGCCTTCCAGGCCTGACGCCTAGGCTTGGGTCAGAGATCTGGCGTCTGTAGCCCAGTCGCGACCCGTCGCCTTAACGAGCCCCTATGTCCGCTGCTCAGCAGAACGCCGACGGTGAGATCGGCCGCTCCCCGGCGATCGTGATCCTTGATTTTGGCTCCCAGTATTCGGAGCTGATTGCCCGCAGGGTGCGCGAGACCGAGGTGTATTCGCTGGTGATGGGCTATGCCACCACGGCCGAGGAGCTGCGCCAGCTGGCTCCGAAAGGACTCATCCTCAGCGGTGGCCCCAGTTCGGTTTACGAAGAGGGTGCGCCGGTCTGCGATCCCGCCATCTGGGACCTGGGCATTCCGGTGCTGGGCGTTTGCTATGGCATGCAGCTGATGGTGCAGCAGCTGGGCGGCGCCGTGGTGGCTGCCGGCCGGGCCGAATACGGCAAGGCGCCGATCACGGTGGACGATCCGATCGATCTGCTCACCAATGTCGAGCAAGGCTCGACGATGTGGATGAGCCATGGCGATTCGGTGCAGTCTCTGCCAGAGGGATTTGTGCGGCTTGCCCACACCGAGAACACTCCTGAGGCGGCAGTTGCTAATCACGCACGGCGGCTTTATGGCGTGCAGTTCCACCCGGAGGTGGTGCATTCCACGGGCGGCATGGTGATGCTGCGCAACTTTGTGTATCACATTTGCGGCTGTGAACCCGATTGGACCACGGCCGCTTTCATTGAGGAAGCGATTGCTTCGGTGCGGGAGCAGGTTGGCGAACGTCGAGTGCTCTTGGCCCTCTCAGGTGGGGTGGATTCCTCCACCCTGGCGTTCCTTTTGCACCAGGCGATCGGTGACCAGCTCACCTGCATGTTTATCGATCAAGGCTTCATGCGTAAAGGTGAGCCAGAGTTCCTGGTGGAGTTCTTTGATAAGCGTTTCCATATTAATGTGGAATACATTAATGCCCGCGATCGCTTCATTAGTAAGTTGGCTGGTATTACCGATCCCGAGGAAAAACGTAAGATTATCGGCACCGAATTCATTCGGGTTTTTGAGGAAGAAAGCAAACGCCTTGGCCCCTTTGATTTCCTGGCCCAGGGCACCCTCTATCCCGATGTGATCGAGTCGGCTGGCACCAACGTCGATCCCAAAACGGGCGAGCGGGTCGCCGTCAAGATCAAGAGCCACCACAACGTTGGCGGCCTGCCCAAGGATCTCCAGTTCAAGCTGGTGGAACCGCTGCGGCGCCTCTTCAAAGATGAGGTGCGCAAGGTGGGGCGCTCCCTCGGCCTCCCCCAGGAAATCGTTGGTCGCCATCCCTTCCCCGGTCCCGGCCTGGCGATTCGGATCCTGGGCGAAGTAACCGCCGAAAAGCTCAATATCCTGCGCGACGCCGATCTGGTCGTGCGCGAAGAAGTGAAGAACGCCGGCCTCTATCACGACATCTGGCAGGCCTTTGCTGTGTTGTTGCCCGTTAAAAGTGTGGGCGTGATGGGGGATAAGCGCACCTACGCCTTTCCGATCGTGCTGCGCTGTGTGTCCTCTGAAGACGGCATGACCGCCGATTGGTCGCGGTTGCCCTACGAATTACTGGAAACGATCTCTAATCGCATCGTCAATGAGGTGAAAGGGGTGAATCGGGTCGTCTACGACATCACCAGCAAGCCCCCCGGCACGATCGAGTGGGAATAAAGGCCCCTTCCGCCCCCTGGTCGGTGGGGCTCCAGTACCACGACCCGATCCCCCCTGGTCGGCTGGCGGCGGCGCTCCCCGGTTTGGGGCTGGTGGCACCGGGCCGGCTTCGATACCATCGGGGCCCAGCCACCAACCCTTGACGGCCGCCATCGAGCAGGACATCCAGCTGCAGCGCCGCCTTCAGCAGGACAGCATTCAGCTGGCTGGAAAGACGATCTATCTCAATCCGTTCCTGTACTGGCGCCGCTTCGACGCCAACACGGATCGCTGGCTGCGGGAGCCCGGCCAGCTGGCGGAGGACCAGATCCAGGCCAACCGGGCCCGCTTTTACCCGGAGCTGGTTTGGGAGCTGCTGCCCCCAGAGGACACCGCCATCAAGGATGGCGCCGTGGAGATGTTCCTCAAGACCCTGGAGCTGATCAGCACCTTTAATCCAGAGCTCACCTCCGGCCAACTGCTGGAGGTCGAGCGCAAGATGGCGGTCACCAAGAAGCGGGCGTTTGAGCGTTGGGTGGCCAAATCCCTGCGGCGCCGGCTGCAACAGCAGGCCAGTGAGCGCCGCCGCTTTGACCGCGAGCGCCTGCTACGCAACTGGGCCGAGTGGTGCAGCCTCGAGGTCACCCGCCAGGCGGTGCTGCCGTTCACGGCCCTGCTGGTGCTGGCCGTGGTGGGCGGCTGGTGGCTGGGGTCGCGCCAGCCGGTTAGCCGCGAGGTGATCGTCCAGCCCGGGGTGAGCCGCACACCCTGAGCCCGGGGCGGGCAGACTGGGGACATTCAGTAAGCAGTGCGAAAGCACCTGGTGCCTGCCATGGCGGCTGACCCCCTTGATGCCCTACGGCTGGCCCTGATGCAGGAGGTGTTGCCCGTGGGCATGGCGGTGGTGGAACGGGCCCGCCGTGGTGGTCCCCGTGATGTGATCGAAGCCTTTACCGACTCCAGCGATCCCTTGGGCACCCTCAAGCAGGAAGGGGATGGCGCCGCCCGCTCCCTGCGCGACAGCCTCGATCGCCTCCAGCCCGGCCTGGGCAATCCGGTGGTCAAGGTCACCGTTGAGGAGATGGCCGATGGGGACCCGGAGCTCGGCGCCATCGCCAAGCCAGCGGCCCCCACCGCCGCAGACCGGCTCCTGTTGCAGCAAACCCTGGCCCGGGTGTCCAGCGATCTGGCCGAGCTGCAACAGCGGTTGCTTACGGCCCCCTGAACGGGGGATTGTTCTTTGCTCTGCGAGAGCTCCCCTGCTCCTTAGGCCCTTAGGCCACCAGTTGCAGGGGCGGCGTCAGGACTTGGTCGTAGTAGCGACGCAGCTGGGCGGTGGCTCCGGCCCAGCCCCAGCGCTCGGCTTCCTGGCGGGCATCGAGGCGCAGTTGTTGGCGCCGGCTGGGATCGCCGAGCAACCGTTGGGTGGCGGCGGTGAGGCTGCCGCTTTCGTCGGGTTCATAGAGGCAGCCATTGAGGCCATCGCTGACGATGTCAGGGATACCGCCCCGGTTGGCGGCCACCACCGGACAGCCGGCAGCCATGGCTTCGAGCAGCACCAGGCCCAGGGTTTCGGTGCTGGAGGGGAACAGAAAGGCATCGGCGCTGGCATAGGCGCTGGCCAGGTCGGTGCCGGCCAGGTAGCCCATGAAGGTGGTGGCGGTGCCCTCGAAGATTTTTTCCAGCTGGGCCCGGTATGGGCCATCGCCCACGAGGGCCAGGCGGCTGCCGGGCAGGGCTTCCAGCACGGGGCGGATGCGGTCGATCTGCTTTTCGGCTGAGAGGCGGCCGATGTAAAGCAGCAGGCTGTCGCTGGCGCCGTGGTGGCCCAGCAGCCGTTGGCGCATGGCTTCGGAGCGGAGCTCGGGACGAAACAGCTCCGTGTCGACACCCCGTTGCCAGAGGGCGGTGTGCTGAATGCCGTGCTCGCGTAGCTCCTCGACCATGGCCGTGGAAGTGCAGAGGTTGAGCTGGGCCTGGTTGTGGGCGGCCTTGAGCAGTTCCCAGAGCAGGGGCTCCAGCATGCCCATGCCGTAGTGCTCCAGGTACTTGGGCAGGTGGGTGTGGTAACTGGCCACTAGGGGGATGCCCTTGGTTTTAGCCAGCCAGATCCCGCCTAAGCCGAGCACCGCCGGGTTGACCACATGGACCAGGTCCGGGGCGAAGGTGTCGAGGGCCTCAGCCACCGAGGGCCTGGGCAGGGCCAGCTTCAGCTCCGGATAGAGGGGGAGGGGCATCGCTGGCACGCCGACCACCTGGGCCCCCAGGTAGGTCTCGGGGGCTCCTTCCGGACAAAAGATCATCACGGCATCGCCGGCGGCCACCAGGTGCTCCACCGTCTTGGTGAGCCGCGTCACAATGCCGTCGACCTTCGGTAGGAAGGTTTCGGTGAAGAAGGCGATCCTCACGAGGGCTGGCTGGGACGCATGGGTGGGGGCGGAGGGGCGGACGGGCGGCCGGGCTCAGGCCGGCGCC
>JAEMQZ010000062.1 GCA_016463595.1 Synechococcales cyanobacterium SupBloom_Metag_052
TGATCGCCAATCCCAGCCATAGGCTCGCTTGCATGGACCTACGCATCGGCAACGGATACGATATCCATCGGCTTGTCCCAGGCCGGCCCCTGATTCTTGGTGGGGTGCAGCTGGAGCATCCAGAAGGCCTGGGGCTCGATGGCCACAGCGACGCCGATGTGCTCGTGCACGCCCTGATGGATGCCCTCCTGGGGGCCCTATCCCTGGGCGACATTGGCAAGTATTTTCCCCCGGACGATCCCCGCTGGCGGGGCGCCGACAGCCTCGTGCTGCTCGAGCAGGTGGTGGCCCTAGTGGCGGAGCGGGGCTGGAGCATCGTCAACGTGGATTCGGTGGTGGTGGCGGAGCGGCCCAAGTTGAAACCCCACATCGAAGCCATGCGGGCGGCGATCGCCGCCCGCCTCGGCGTGGAGCCGGAACAGGTCGGGGTGAAGGCCACCACCAATGAGCAGCTGGGGCCCACCGGCCGCGAGGAGGGCATCGCCTGCCACGCCGTGGCCCTGCTCCAGAAACCGTGAGGAGCTATGTAAGGACACCCACGACCAGGGGATTGCCCGGGCTGCCTAGGGTTCTGGCCCTTGCCTTGGTGCTGCTGGTGATGTTCACGGCCCCGTGCAGCCCTGCGGCGGCCCGTTCGGCAGGCGATCTGGCGCCTGAAGCGTTGGCCCCATCAGAACCAGCCAAGGGCCCGGTGGTGGAGCTGCTGCGCCTGGGGGTACCCGCCGTGCACTACCGGGCCTGGCTGGAGGCGGAGAAAGCCAGCTGGGAACCCTGGCTGGCTGAGCAACCGGGCTTCCAAGGCCGCCAACTGCTGTGGGATCGCCAGCGCCAGGAGGGCACCCTGCTGATCCGCTGGGCTAGTCGCGACCAATGGAAGGCCATTCCCGAGGCGGAGGTGGGCCGGGTCCAGGAGCGTTTTGAACAACGCGCCCGCCAGTTGACCGGCCAGGCCACGGGTAACCCCTTCCCCCTGCTGGCAGAAGCGGAGCTCGAACCCCTGGGCTCCAGCGGCAAGGCGACGACCACCCCGGGACTAACGGCAACAGGCCCCGGAGGTTGAAGCAATGACGATCTCCCCAGCATCCGGCGAGCCGCCCCTCGCTCCCAGCATTCGCCTCGATCTGGATCGCCGGCGTCGCCTCGGCATGGTGGAAGCGATCTGGGGCGAACACAAGAGCGCCGAGCAGATCGCCCTGGTCTTGGAGCAACTCCAGGCCGCCTCGGAACTCGGCCTGGTGACCCGGGTCGATCCGGCCAAGGCCGAAGCGGTGGCCGCCCTACTGACCAACGGCCCCCAGGCGGGCCAGGCCCTGGTGCACCATCGTCAGGCCCGCTGCCTAACCCGGGGCCCCCTGCCACATGCCGATCCCGATCGGGGCCGGGTGGTGGTGCTAGGCGGGGGCAGCAGTGACCTGGCCGTGGCGGCCGAAGCCCAGCTGGCCCTGCAGTGCCACGCCATCGCCTGCGAGCTGGTGCTCGATGTGGGGGTGGCAGGCCTGCAGCGGCTGCTCGACCAGCTAGAGAATTTGCGTACTGCCCGGGTACTGATTGCCTGCGCCGGCATGGAAGGGGCCTTGCCCACGGTGCTGGCGGGCTTGCTGCCCCAGCCGGTGATCGGTGTGCCGGTGAGTGTGGGCTATGGGGTCAGTGCCGGCGGCCAAGCGGCCCTGATGGGCATGCTCGCCAGCTGTGCCCCGGGGCTCAGCGTGGTGAATATCGATAACGGCTACGGCGCCGCGATGGCCGCGCTCCGCATCCTGCAAACCGCAGGAGTTTGAGCACAGGCCAGAACCAGTCCAAGGAAAGGACTCAGCAAGGGGGCTTGAGTTGGGATGGCGGCTCAAGCGGGTCGATCTCCAGCAGGCCCTGGAGCCAGAGCCGCAGCGGCCTAGCTAGGCGGCCCTGCTCGTAACGCTCGATGGCTTCGAGCAACACCGGGGTGTTGACCCAATCGGGCTGGCGCTGGCTAGCCATGGGCTCAAGCACTGCTCCGCCGCAGTGTGAGAAGACGCCGGTGCCGGCGCCAGGGTGGAGGGTCAGGCCCTGAACCGGCCGAAGCCTCAGCCCCGGGGCTGTTTCGGGGAGAGGCGGCAGAGCTCGCTGGAGCGCTCCTCAGTTTCCACCTGCTGCAGATGGGAGATCAGCACGTGAAGATCGTTATCAGCAAGCTCGCCGTTGGCCTGCCATTTCATGGCACGCGGGTCGGGTCTGGGAAGGGGATGACCCACGGGCAAAGCAATTAAGTGAACTGGTGTTGAAAACCATACGCAATCGAAATGCCTTTTCAGCCCTTGCAACGGGCTGAACTCCCGAAGAGTTCCTTAAGTTCGCCAAAACCGTTGAAATCAGGAAGAGCTTTGGGAGCAACCCTGGGTCTTGGCTAAACCCCAACGCTCAAAGATGCTGCAGATTTGGATAGGCGGTCAGCAGTTCTTCGGTGCTCAGCACCTCGCCGGCCCCCTCGGGCTGCCAGATCACCTCGAGAGCCACCAATTCGGTAGAGGACACCGAACCCAACAGCCGCAGGGACTCGCGCAGGTCTTCGTCGCTCTTGAGCGGTTTAAGGGTGAGCCGGGATCGGCTCGCCACCACCAGGGTCACGGCGATGAAATCGCTGGCGGCATCGGCGTCGCCCGCCAGTCCGGAACGTTCCTGCAGTTTTTGGCCGCCCACGTTGCTAGTCACCTCGCGGCTGAGCTTGCTGCGCTCCGTCATGGAGAGCCGGTTGAAGGTGGACTCGGCGGCCGCGAAAGGCACCTGCCCGACCTCGACGCTGGCATAGACCCACAGGTCCGGGTGGCGCAGCAGGGCCAACGTGGTGTCCTGCAGCACCCTTTGCAGGCCGGCGTTGGTGCTGGTGTCGGCCCTGGCCGCCAGGTCCCGCAGGTCCTGCTGCAGATCGCGGGCGGTGGCGAGCAGGCCCACCTGGAGCTGGGCGATGGCCACCGGGCCATCGGGCCGGTAGGTGGCCATCGGGCCCGCCTGGCCCGAAGCGAGTGCGCCGCCACCACCACCACCACCCCGCAAGGCATTGGTAACCAGACCCACCACCGCCATCAAGATCAGGAAACCGAAGAGGCCACCGCCACCGAAGCCAAAGAGGGGAACCAGAAAGGGGAAGCCGATGCCGCCGCCGCCGTAACCACGGGAATAGCCACCGCCGCCATAATTACCGCCATATCCGCCGCCGCCATAGCTGCGGGGCATCGGCGAGGCGCGGAAGCTGCCACCGCCCATGCGGCCGCCGCTAGCGGCAAGGGCGGGCTTGGGCACCACTAGCAATAGGGCCAACAGCACTGGCAGCATGAGGCCGCTGCAAAGCCGGCGCCAGAGCAGGAAGGAGCCCAGCGGAGAGCTCAGGCCAGGGGATCGGCTGGTGCGCTGTGTCGGGCGGAAGTGGGCCAAGACCGGAGACCGGAAGTACAAGAAATCTAGGAACCACCCCCCACGATGGTGACGACTTCGAGGACGTCGGCTTGCCGAACCGCCTGCAGGGGCCAATGGCGGCGGGCCAGGATCTCTCCGTTGAACTCCACTACCACCAGCTGGGGCCGGTAGCCGAAATGTTCCAACACAGCCTCCAGGCCCAGGCCACCCGGGCAGGAACGCTCCTCGCCATTAAGCCGCAGCTGGATCGGCGCCAGGCTTGGGTCCGTCATGGCTGGTCAGGTCGTTCTAAAAGGGGTTGATCAAGCCTGACCTGGGCCAGGCGCGCTAGCAGCTCGGCACTGGCGGCGCCGGCATCGGCCGCCTGGGTAATCGCCCTCACCACCGCAACCCGGCTGGCACCAGCGGCCAGGGCCTCCTCCAGGCTGGTGGAATCGATGCCGCCAATGGCAAAAAAGGGAATCGGGCTTGTAGCTGCCGCCTGGCGCACGTAGTCGAGGCCCACCGGATCCCGGCCCGGTTTGGTGGGGGTGGCATTCACGGGGCCAACCCCGACGTAATCACAGCCGTCGGCCACGGCCTGGTGCAACTGCTCAAGCCGATGGGTGCTGCGGCCGATCAGGCGATCGGGGCCCAGCAGGCGCCGGGCGATGGCGGGGGGCAGGTCGTCCTGGCCCAGGTGCACCCCATCGGCGTCCACGGCCAGGGCCAGATCAATGCGGTCGTTGACAAGGAACAGGGCGCCATGGCGGGCGCAAAGCTGGCGCAGGGCCCGGGCGTCTGTGAGCCGTTGCTGGTCGGTGATCGCTGGGCCGCCCGCCACCGGGGCGGCCCCAACAGGAGCGTCCCCCTTGGCCCGGTATTGGACCAGGCGCACGCCCGCCTCCAGGGCTGCGGTGACCACTGCCTCCAGGTTGGCGGCCGGACTGGTGACGAAGTAAAGCTGGCATTGCCCCAAAAGCTCTCGGCGCCAGCCGGGGCCGGCGGCGGCCCGCAGCACGTCCACCTCCAGGTCGTAGAGGCCGTAGCGGATGGCGGCCGCTTCCCCTGCCAAGGGACCGGGCAGACCCCGGCCGAATTCCTCCAAAACCCTGAGGGCCTCCTGGACCCGACCGCAGTTCGCCGCCACCACGGCAGCGGCCCCCTGGCGCTCGGCCTGGGCCCCATGGGCCATGCCCGCCGCCGGATCGGTGGCCGTGTGGCGGGCCAGCTTGAAGCTGGCCTGGTGGCAGCGGCCGAGGCGCTGGCGGAAATCCTTGGTACGGCTCACCAGGTCGGGGCGGGCCAGGCCAAAACGGCACCAGTCTTCGATCACCCGCAGGCCTTCGCGGGCCCGGTCGAGGTTGGCATCTAGCAAGCGCTCGATCGCCCGTTGCTCCACGGCCCCAGCCATGCCGACTTGCGCTTCAAGGTCTTCCGGCAGGAAGTCTTGCGGTTCAAGGCTGGGATTAGGGAACGGGGCAGGAACCATGGCGATCAAGGGAAGGGGCGCAAACCGTGCTGGGGATGACTTTGGGCGGATAGGCAGGCTGACTAGGTTGGCAATGCTTCCCATGACATCGGATCAGCAATGGATCAGGGTGGATCCGAAAGCGCGATGGCACTGCTCGTTACGGGAATTCTGCTGCTGGGGGGCATCGCCCTTTTCATCAGCTGGGGCCTGAGCAACGCCTACTTGCCTAGCTGAGATCGCGCCCCATCGGGCGATCTAGCGGCCCGGGCCTGGCTCACCCAGGCCTGGGGGCGGCATCGAGCACGGCCTGGGCCCGTTGGGCATCGGCGCCGATCTGGCTCTGGAGGGCTTGCAGGCCCGAGAAGGTTTGTTGGTGGCGGAGCAAGGCCACGGGTTCGACCTGGAGCTCGGCCCCCACCAGCTCCAGGCTGCGGCCCAGCAGGTGCACCTCGACCGCCGAAGGAGCCAGGGGATCGACCGTGGGCTGGGGGCCCAGGTTCATGACCGCCGCCAGGGGTTCAGCGCCATTGACCCGGGTCCAGGCGGCATAGACCCCTTCTAAGGGCAGGAACTTGCGGCCATCCACCTGGAGATTGGCGGTGGGCCAGCCCAGCTGGCGTCCCAGCTGGCGCCCCTGCACCACCTGGCCACTGAAGCGATAGGGGCGTTCGAGCAGGCGGGCGGCCTCCGCCAGCTCGCCGCTGGCCAGGGCCCGGCGAATGCGGCTGCTACTAAAGCGCTCGGGCCCATCCCAAAGCATCGGCACCACCGTGACAATGACGCCCAACTCCTGACCGATCCGCGCTAAGGCCGCCGCATCGCCCCTGCGGCCGGCGCCAAAGCGGAAATTCTCGCCAACGGCAATCTGGCCCGCCTGCAACTGGTCCACCAACACCCTTTGCACGAAGGCTTCCGGACTGAGCTGGGCCAGGGCCGCGCTGAAGGGCACAAGGACCAACTGGTCGATGCCCAAGGGCTCCAACAGGGAGAGCTTCTCGCCCGGCAGATCCAGGCGCAGACGACTATCGCCATAGAGCACCTCGCGGGGGTGGGGCCAAAAACTCACCACCGTGGGAACCAGCGGCACTCCGACTGGGCTGGAGCTGCCGGTAACCGCCGCAATCACACGCCGGTGGCCCCGATGGAGCCCATCAAAACTGCCAAGGGCCACCGCCGTTGGACCCTGGGCCCCATCCGGGCTACGAAGGGGAATCACGCTCGAGCCACCGTCACCCTCTTCAAGGCCAGTGTCCCATGGCAGCTTTGGGCTGCCATGGGACCGACTGGGGCAGCCCAAAGCTGGCCGAAGCCCGCAGGGCCGTGGCAAGTTTGGGCGGCTCGCGGCCCTTGCCGCCCCCGCCCCCTCCCGATGGCCGACCGCCTCGATCTCCAGCTCATCTCGGCCGCCCTGCGCCGCGTCGGCTGGGTGCGCTTCTGGATCCAGCTGGTGCTGGCGGTGGTGGTGGTGGGGGTGCTGCTGTTCAGCAACATCGGCGGCCAGCTGGCCGGCCGCGGCGACCGGGCCCTGGGTCTGGGTCCAGGGCTCTCGATGACGACCCTGGCTTTCTTTGTGCTGCTCTGGAGCCTGTGGCAAAGCTGGCTGGAGGTGCGCTGCGGCCGGGCTCTCAATAGCCCCGCCCGGCCTAGCAAGGGTGAAACCGCCAAGTTGATTAAACGGGGTCTGCTCGCCGACCTCGTGGGCTTGACCCTGGCTGCCGTGGGCTACCAGGCCATGGCGGGCAGCTTGTTTGTGCAGGCCTCGATGCAGGTGCCCGGCTTCATCGGCGGCCAGATGGCCTTGCCGGGGGGGCGCCCCAACTTGATGGGGTATCCGATCAGCTCGATCGAGATGCTCTCGGTGCTCAGTAACACCCAGGTGTTATTCGCCCACTTGATCGGCCTGGGCATCAGCCTCTGGCTGCTGCAGCGCCTCTATCGCCCCAACGCCAGCTGAATTGGCGAGCTATTGCGCCGGCAGCTCCGGCAGAGCAGCTGGATTGCCACGCCAGAACAATTCTGGCTGCAATGGGGAGAGGGACACGCCCCCGCCGGCCACATGGGCCACGTCCGTGGGCCAATCGGAGGGTCCCGCCACGGCGGCGTCGATATCATCAACCACTTCTCCGGCCAGCCAGTAGTAGGTGCGCCCGCGGGGATCTGAGCGTTTGTCAAACTGGTCGATGTAGCGGCGTACCGCCGTGCGGCACCAGCGCAGGGGACCGAGCGAGCCTTCCGGCAGGGGCGGCACGTTGAGGTTGAGCAGCAGGCCCTCGGGCCAACCCTGGCCATAGGTATGTTCCGCCACATCGAGGGCGAGGCGCGCCGCCGGTTCAAACTGGCGCCACTGGAAATCGGCACTGCTTACGGCTAGGGCCGGCAAGCCCTCGATCGTGCCCTCCATGGCGGCTGACACCGTGCCGGAATAGAGCACGTCGGTGCCGAGGTTGGGGCCGTGGTTGATGCCCGAGAGCACCAAATCGGGCGGTTCATCGAGCAGGCGAAACAGGGCCAACTTGACGCAATCCGACGGGGTGCCACTGCAGGCCCAGGCGGTGATCCCCTCGCCGAACAATTCATCGGCCCGTTCGGCCCGCAGGGGCGTTTGCAAGGTGAGGCCATGGCCCGTGGCCGAGCGCTCCTGGTCAGGGCAGACCACGGTGACCCGGTGGCCGCGGCGGGCGGCCTCGGCGGCCAGGGCGCGGATGCCGGCGGCGAACACCCCGTCGTCGTTGCTGATCAGGATCCGCAAAGGGGCCATCGCGGCTCGGCTGGCGCTGGGTTCAGCCAGAACGGTAGGGGGGTGGCTGCTTAAGCTCCGGTTCTGAACGCAACATCCGTGTGAGCGCTACCCCCAGCCTGCAGGAGCTCACGGGCCAGCTGGAGCAGCTCGAAGCCCAGGCTGCCAACGCCATCGCCGCCGCCAGCAGCGCCGGCGACCTGGAAAGCCTGCGGGTGGGGCTACTCGGTAAGAAGGGCCAACTTTCGGCCGTACTTGGGGCCATGGGCAAGCTGGCGGCTGAGGAGCGGCCCCTGATGGGCCAGCGGGCCAACGTGCTGAAGGAGCTGGTGCAGGGGCTGCTCAGCCAGCGACTGGAGGCGGTGAAATCGGCCGCCCTCTTAGAGCGCATCAGCCAGGAAAGCCTCGATGTCACGGCCCCCAGCAGCTTCATTCCACCCGGCCACCGTCACCCACTGATCAGCACAATCGACGAGATCGTCGATATTTTCGCCGGTCTCGGCTACAGGGTCGAAGAGGGTCCAGAGATTGAAACTGACCACTACAACTTCACCGCCCTAAACATCCCGCCCCACCACCCGGCGCGGGACATGCAGGACACATTTTATCTCTCCGGCAACGAACTGCTGCGCACCCACACTTCCCCGGTGCAAATTCGCCATCTCGAAAAAAATCCACCACCGGTGCGAATCGTGGCCCCGGGCCGGGTGTATCGGCGCGATGCGGTGGATGCCACCCACTCACCGGTGTTTCACCAGGTGGAAGTGCTCGCCATCGATGAGGGGCTCGATTTCAGCCACCTGCGCGGCACGGTTACCACCTTCCTCCAACAATTTTTTGGCGATTTGCCGGTGCGCTTTCGCGCCAGCTACTTCCCTTTTACGGAACCCTCTGCCGAGGTGGATGTGATGTGGCGCGGCCGCTGGCTCGAGGTGATGGGCTGTGGCATGGTTGATCCTGCAGTGCTGGAGGGGCTGGGCCTCGATCCAGAACGCTGGAGTGGATTTGCCGCGGGCCTGGGGGTAGAGCGCTTCTGCATGGTGCGCCACGGCGTCGATGACATCCGCCGCCTGTTCACCAGCGACCTGCGCTTCCTTGAGCAGTTTTAAGGTTTGGGGCGAAGTGCCAATTTGTTGGGTCTGCTGGAGCAGACGGCCGTCTGGCCACCTCCAGCCATAAACTCAATAAGCCCCCTGCCCACGATCGGTGCCCCGCGTCGGACTGATCGTCAACGACGGCAAAGACCTGGCCCTGCATACCGCCGACGCAATTGAGTCCCGGTTGGCGGCGGCCGGCTACGACGTGCTGCGGGTGAGCAGCGCCGGCGGCATGGTGGGCTTCGCCAATCCGGACCAACACCTGCGCACCCTGGGCTATGCGGCCTGCGTACCCGCCAGCTTTCGCACCGACCTAGAGCTGGCGGTTGTGCTCGGCGGCGATGGCACGGTGCTCTCGGCGGCCCGCCAAACGGCGCCGATCGGCGTACCGATCTTGACGATTAACACCGGCCACCTCGGCTTCCTGGCCGAGGCCTACCTGCCCGAACTGGACCAGGCCCTCGACCAGGTGATTGCCGGCGACTGGACCGTGGAAGAGCGCACCATGCTGGTAGTGAGCGTGATGCGGGGTGAGCAGCGACGCTGGGAGGTGCTCTGCCTCAACGAGATGGCCCTGCACCGGGAGCCGCTCACCAGCATGTGCCACTTCGAGATTGCGATCGGCCGCCACGCCCCTGTTGATATCGCCGCCGATGGGGTGATTCTCTCCACCCCCACGGGCTCCACCGCCTACGCCCTCAGCGCCGGAGGCCCGGTGATCACGCCCGACTGCCCGGTGTTGCAGCTCACCCCAATCGCACCCCATTCCCTAGCCTCCAGGGCCCTGGTTTTTAGTGATCGCGAACCGGTCACCGTGTTTCCGGCCACGCCGGAGCGACTCATGATGGTGGTTGATGGCAGCGCCGGTTGCTATGTGTGGCCCGAAGATCGGATCCTGATCCGCCGCAGCGACCATGCTGTTCGCTTCGTGCGGCTGGCCAACCAGGAGTTTTTCCAAGTGTTGCGTAACAAACTGGGCTGGGGCCTGCCCCATGTGGCCAAACCCGGCAATGGGCTCGGCTAACCAGCTTGGGGCCAACAACCCCGCTCCCTACAGCTCCGGCTGATCCAGCTACCCCCCTTGACC